>JAAZBK010000429.1 GCA_012513855.1 Acidimicrobiales bacterium | reverse complement strand
TCTTGTCGGTGACCACCCGACCGTCGCCCCCGCAGTCGGCACACGGGTCGGTGATGATCTCGCCCGCGCCACGACACGCGGGGCAGGGAGCGGCCGTGACCATCTGGCCGAGGATCGACTGGCGGACCTGACGGACCTGACCGGCGCCACCGCACTGCTGGCACCGCTCCGGATGGGACCCGTTCGCCGCTCCGCTCGCCTCGCACGTGTCGCACGGCACCGCGGTCCGGACCGTGACGGGCTCTGTGGTTCCGAAGACCGCCCCCTCGAAGTCGATGGTGACCGTGGTCTCCAGGTCGGGACCGGTCTGGGGCCCTGAGCGGCGGCCGCCACCACCGAAGCCACCGCCTCCGCCGCCACCGAAGAAGGCGTCGAAGATGTCGCCCAGGCCGCCACCGGCGAAGCCGAAACCGTCTCCCATCGATGGACCGTCGGCACCGAAGCGGTCGTAGTGGTTGCGCTTGTCGGGGTCGCTCAGGACCTCGTACGCCGTTGCCACCTCCTTGAACCTGGCCTCGGCCGCGGGATCGTCGGGGTTGGCGTCGGGGTGGTACTTCCGGGCGGCCACCCGGTATGCCCGCTTGATGTCGTCGGCGCTGGCGTCTCGTTCGACCTCCAGCAGGTCGTAGTAGTCCGTTGACACGTCAGCCTTCACTGAGTCGGTGGCCGAGGCGCTGGCCGACCACGGCCACGGCGGCCAGGGCCTGGGGATAGTTCATGCGGGTGGGGCCGAGCACTCCGACCGTGCCCACCTGCTCGCCGTCGACGGTGTAGGGGGCGACCACGAGCGCGCACTCGGCAAGCGGCTGCATGCCGGTCTCGCTCCCGATGGCCACGTTGAGGCCACGGTCGACCACGTCTCTCAGCAGCGACACCACCACCAGCTGCTCCTCGAGGATCGACAGCACCGAGCGGATGGTCTCGACCGCCTCGAACGAGGCCACCATGCGGGCTGCGCCCCCGACGAACACGTGCTCGTCGGCGCCGTCGTCCACCGCGGCCACCCGGACCCGGCCGAGCACCGACTCCACCACCGGATCGGGCGACGCCGGCACGCCACCGAGAGCCGAGAGCGGATGGCCGACCAGGTTGGCGGCCACGTGCACGGTGACGGCGTCGAGAGCGGACTCGTCGACCTCGGCCACCAGGTCGAGCGTGGTCTTCTCCACCGACCCGTCGGCCAGTACGGCGACGAACAGGGCGGTGGTGGGCGCCAAGCCCACGATCTGGACCGAACGGACCTGGGTGGCGTCGCGCCCTGGCGCCACCACCACCGCGGCGTAGTCGGTGAGACCGCTGAGCAGGCGGGTGGTGTCGGCCAGCATCCGCTCGATCTCGCCGTGGGTCCGGTCGAAGAAGGCCCGCACCTGCTGGGCCGACGACCGGTCGAGCACGGGCTGCTGCAACGCGTCGACGAAGTAGCGGTAGCCCTTCTCGGTGGGGATGCGCCCGGCCGAGGTGTGGGGTTGGACGAGGTAGCCGTCGTTCTCCAGGGCGGCCATCTCGTTGCGCACGGTGGCCGACGACACGCTGACTCCGGGCGCGTCGACGACGTGCCCCGACCCGACCGGCTGTGCGGTCTGGATGTACTCCTCCACCACTGCCCGGAGGATCGATGTCTTGCGCTCGTCGAGCATGCTCAACCTTGGGACTCGTCTCGTTGGCACTCGATGCTATCGAGTGCCAACGCGCCGCGGCAGCCTGCGGCCGTGGTCGTCCCCTCGACGACCCACCTCGCCGGGACGTCGCCAGAGCACCGGGACCACCCGAGGAGCATCGAGCGCTGGGGGCTTCTCCCCGTCAGTCGTCGAGCTTGAGGGCGCTGACGAAGGCTTCCTGGGGAACTTCGACGCGGCCGATGTTCTTCATCTTCTTCTTGCCCTCCTTCTGCTTCTCCAGGAGCTTGCGCTTGCGGGTGATGTCGCCGCCGTAGCACTTGGCCAGCACGTCCTTGCGCTTGGCTTTGACGGTCTGGCGGGAGATGATCCGTCCGCCGATGGCGGCCTGGATCGGCACGTCGAACATCTGGCGCGGGATCAGCTCCTTGAGCTTCTCGCACATCTTCTTGCCGTACTCGTCGGCCTTGTCGGCGTGGATGATCATGGAGAAGGCATCTACAGGCACCGAGTTGAGCAGAACGTCGACCCGCACCAGCTTGGAGATCCGGTAGCCGGCGGCCTCGTAGTCGAGGCTGGCGTAGCCCTGGGTTCGGCTCTTCAGCTGGTCGAAGAAGTCGGTGACCACCTCCGCGAGAGGGATCTTGTAGCGCAGCTCCACCCGTTCGGGCGAGAGGTACTCCAGCTTGTCCATCTCTCCCCGCCTGGTCTGGCAGAGATCCATGATGGTGCCGGTGTAGTTCGACGGCGTGAGGATCGTGACGTCGAACCACGGCTCCTCGATGTGCTCCACCTCGCTCATGGGGGGCATCTCGGACGGGTTGTCGATCTCGACCACCGAGCCATCGGTCTTCTTGACGACGTAGGCCACGCTCGGGGCGGTGGCGATGAGGCTGAGGTCGTACTCGCGCTCCAGCCGCTCACGGATGATCTCCATGTGGAGCAGGCCCAGGAAGCCGCAGCGGAAGCCGAACCCCAGGGCGCCCGAGGTCTCGGGCTCGTAGGTGACGCTGGCATCGGACAGCCGCATCTTCTCCAGCGCGTCGCGCAGATCGGGGAACTGGTCGCCGTCGATCGGGTAGATGCCGCAGAACACCATCGGCTTGGGGTCCCGGTAGCCGTCGAGCGGCTCGGGGGCGCCGTTGCGCAGCGTGGTGACCGTCTCTCCGGACCGGGCCTCGGCCACGTCCTTGATGCTGGCGATCAGGTAGCCGGTCTCGCCGGGTCCCAGCTCCTCGACCGGAGTGGGCTCGGGGATCCGGACGCCGACCTCGAGCGCCTCGTGGGTGGCGCCGGCCTGCATGAACCTCAGGCGATCGTTGGTGCGCAGCTTCCCGTTCATCACCCGCACCGAGGAGACGACACCCCGGTACTGGTCGAAGTGCGAGTCGAAGATCAGAGCCTGGAGCGGCTCGTCGGGGTCGCCCTGGGGTGCCGGGATGCGCTCGATGACGGCATCGAGCAGCTCCGGCACGCCCTCACCCGTCTTGGCGCTTATGCGCAGCACGTCCTCGGCCGGGATGCCCAGGACGGTCTCGATCTCCTTGGCGTAGAGGTCCGGGTCGGCGGCCGGCAGGTCGATCTTGTTGAGGCAGGCGACGATCTCCAGGTCGTTCTCGAGCGCCAGGTAGCAGTTGGCCAGGGTCTGGGCCTCTATGCCCTGGGCCGCGTCGACCAGCAGGATCACGCCCTCGCACGCGGCGAGCGAACGGCTCACCTCGTAGCCGAAGTCGACGTGACCGGGGGTGTCGATCAGGTTGAGGACGTGGCCCTTGTAGTCGAGGCGCACCGACTGGAGCTTGATGGTGATGCCGCGCTCGCGCTCGATGTCCATCGTGTCGAGGTACTGGGCGCGCATCTGCCGGTCGGCGACCGCGCCGCACACCTCGAGGATGCGGTCGCTGAGCGTGGTCTTGCCGTGGTCGATGTGGGCGATCACGCTGAGCGAACGGATCTTGGAGCGGTCCATGGGGCCTCGATAGCGAAAGGGCGGAACGTCCACGCTAGTTTGCGGCCCGCCGACCACGAAGCTGACCGCGGGCCCGAACCGGCCCCGGCGAGCGCCTCCGGGCGGTTGTGACTTCTGGAGGGGTTGCCGCTAGCCTGTTCCAGCTTTCAGACCAACCAGTGGAGTGCCAGGCACCGTGGCCAACATCAAGAGCCAGATCAAGCGAAACCGCCAGAACGAGAAGCGCCGCGTCGCCAACAAGACGGTGCGCTCGGAGCTGCGGACCCGGGTCAAGAACGCCCTCGCCGCGGCCGACGAAGGCGCCGAGAACCTCGATGCCGCCAGCAGCATCGCCATGAAGCGGATCGACAAGGCGGCCAACAAGGGCGTCATCCACAAGAACGCCGCGGCCCGCCGCAAGTCCCGCCTCGCCAAGCGCATCAACGCCGCCTCGGCCGAGTAGCACCCGGCGCCCGGAGCGCCGCTGGAACCACACGAAGCCCCGCCGCCGACAGCGGCGGGGCTCGTCGGTTTTCCGGGGCCGCCGGGGCCCGGCCATCTGTCCCGGCCGTCTGGTCCAGCCGGTGGTCGCCCCGCTCGGGTCAGCGCGAGCGCGAGAGCCTGGCCAGCCTGGCCACCAGGACCTCCATCACCAGTTCGCCGGGCCAGGCGCGGGCTCCGCGGAGATCGGTGTCGGCCGCCGCCACCAGGGCGACGGCGCGCTGGACCCCTCGACTTCCGAGCTTGTTCGACTGGGCGAGCGCCTTCTTGGCCGGGAAGGTCGAGCCCTTGATGCCGAGCACCTGAGCCGCGTCCTTCTCGCCACGAGCGCCGGCGCCGTCGAGCTTGAGCATCCGGAGGTAGTGCGTCTGCAGCGTGGCCATGATGGCCAGCGGGTGCCGGTCGCCGCCGCGCATCATCCGGTGCAACTGCTCCAGCGCGAGGCCGGAATCACCCCGGTCGATCGCATCGGTGAGGTCCCACGGCGCCACTCCCCCGGCCGGGCCGAGCAGGGCCGACACGTCGTCCACGCCCAGGCGGCTACCAGGCGCGTGGGCGCCCTTGAGCCTCCCCACGAGCTCCACGAGGCCGCCGGCGTCGTCGCCCAGCGACTCGACGATCAGCCGAACCGCACGCGGATCGACGTCGAGTCCCGCCTCCTTCAGCTGGCCCGGTACCCAGGCGTCGAGCTTCCCAGAGGGACTCGGGTCGATCACCTCGCCGCCCGCGGCCTTGATGGCCTTGGTGAGCGATTGGGGAACGGCCGGCTTGGCCGACACCGGAGCGCCGGTGTCGGTCGCCTTGACCGACTTCTCCCAGACGAGCACCAGCTCTGTGCTGGGAAGGGGGTCACCCAGGTAGGCCACCAGCTCGGCCACGTCCTCGCCCTTGGAGAAGCGTCCGAACCGCCTCACCACCACGATCCGCCGGTCGGTGAGGAAGGGGATGGTCTGGGCGGCGTCGACCGCCGCGCCGAGCGAAGTGACGTCGAGGTCGAACTCGTCGACGAGCAGCGACCGGTCTCCGTCGCCGACCAGGTCGTCGATCAGGCGGGAGAGGGCCTCGCCCCGCAGCACGTCGTCGCTGCCCTTGACCAGGGTGACGGTCACGCCTGCGCCTCGACGACGGTAGATGCCGGAACCGCTTCTGAGGCGACGGGCGCTCGGCTTGCTCCGTCGATCTGGCCGAGCACGGTCGCCACCCGGCGGAACCGCTCGGGGTCCACGCCACGGACCAGGGCCACGCCGTGCGACAGCAGGGCGAAGATCGTTCCGATCTCCCAGCCGTCGGCAGCGCCGCCCGCATGGGGCCGGCCGGCCACCGGGCCCAGCACGGCCCCGACCCTGAAGCCGTAGGCGGTCCGTTCCAACACGGTGACCTCCTCGACGATCTGCGGATCGGGACCGACCTCGACCACCACGCGCCCGGTATCGACCCCCGCCGCAGCGAGCGCATCGACCGCTCCCACCGCCAGCGCCGGGTCTGGGTGGTGCAGCACGGCCACGACCCCGGCCTCGACGACCGCCCTGACCTCGGCAGCAGGCGTGGAGGCCACATCGAGGACCACGAGCCCGACGCCAGCGGCCAGCGCGGCACCGACGGCAGGAGGGGTCCCGCCCTGCACGCCGATACCACCGACGTGATCAGCCTCGGCCGCGGCGACCAGAGCGGTCACCTCGGCGGCGCCCACGCCCTCCAGGTCGATGACCACCACGTCGACCCCCGGCGCAGGTCGGTCGGCACCCAGCAGACACGACCCGGTCAGGTCGATCCGGGGAGTGCGGTGGGCCAGGGTCACGGCCCGCAGGTTACCGGCGGGCGCCGATCGCAGTTCCAGACTTGGCGGGCCGGCTCAGAAGCAGGCGATGTCGCACCTCCGCCTCTCCGGGAAGGGCACATGAGCGCCGGCCCGAGCACGGCCTCGAGCGCTGAGGTCATCGGCCGGCGGCGGTGACCACGACGCCACCACTGCTCAGCCCGGCCGAGGGCCACGGATCGACCTCCACACGCAGCCCGCCCACCGTGACCTCGACCGGCTTCAAGGGATCGAGGACCTGGCCCACCGACCATCGGTGCCGGAGGGCACGAAGGAGCCGCGGAGGTGGATCCGCGGCCACGAGCAGATCGATGCGACGGACCCCGGCCCGACGGAACGCCTCCAGTGCCCGGCCCGGTGAAGGCGAGCGCTGGGCCCCGAGGACGATCACCGTCGCTCCGCCCGATCGGTACAGGTGGACCCCGGCCAGCGGCTCGGCGTGGAAGGGCGCCGACCGCAGCGACACGGCCGGAGCCAGCAGCGCGACGACCACCACCATCAGCGCCCCCCGATGGATCGCCGGGGCCCAGCCCCGAAGCGACCCGAGCACAGCCGCGGCCCCGGCGAGGACCACCACCAGCAGCTCCCTGACGGACACCTCCCCCAGCGGCACCCGCGCCGCCGTGCTCGCCGTGGCGGCCACCCAGTCGATGGCAAGCTCGGTGGGCAGGTGCAGCCACCGTCCGACACCAGGTCCCGCCAGTCCCGCGAGCACGCCGGCCGGGAGGCCCCAGGTGGTGACCAGCCCGGCCACCGGCACCGCCACCAGGTTCGCGAAGACCGCCACCACCGGCATGCCGCCGAAGCGCGGCACCAGGACCGGCGCCACCGCCACCTGAGCAGCGAGGGTGACGGCCAGCGCGCTTCGCACCACGGCGGGTCCGGCCAGCGCGGCCGCGATCGGTCGGCTCAGGAGAACGATCCCGAGCGAGGCCGCCACCGAGAGCTGGAACGCCACCGAGTGGACGAGCAACGGGTCGATCAGAACCAGTGCGGTCACGGCGAGCCCGAGGATCCGCAGCGACGTGGCCGGCCGGCCGGCGAGGGTGACCGTCACCGCCACCGCGGCCATGGCCGAGGCCCGCAGGATCGACGGTTCGAACCGGGTGACCAGGGCGAAGGCGGCCACCACCCCGAACGTGGCGGCCCAGCGGGCCCGCGGCCCCAACCGGTTCGTGAGCGGAGAGGCGAGGACCAGGACGTAGGCGACGTTCGAGCCCGACACGACCAGGAGGTGGGTGAGGCCCGAAGCCCTGAAATCGTCGACGATCTCGGCGGTCTGGCCCGAGTCGTCGCCCAGCACGAACCCGCCGTAGAGAGATCGTGCCGGTTCGTCCATGACCTCGGCCCCCCGCTGCAGCAGACGGCGAAACCGGTTGGCGGCCCGCCACGGCGCGGCCCCGGCGTCGTGGCGCTCGATGGTGTCGGCGGTGACCCGTCCGATCACGTGTCGTGGCTTCAACCACGCCGCGCCGGGCGGGGGCCGACTGACCCGACCGTGTACCAAGAGACGCTCACCCGCCAACGAGAGCCCGAGCGTTCCGGCCGCGCCGCCGCCGGCCTGCACCTCGTAGCGCTTGCCGCCGAACGACACATCGGCCCGGCTGCCCCACGGCGTCTCACGGGGGTCCGACACCAGCGTGACCACGCCTTCGAACGGCCCGGGCGCCGGTGCACCCAGCCCGGCCTCGGCCCGGTGGCCCAAGCCGGCTGCGAGGAGGAACGTTCCCAGCACCAGCATCGCCGGCCTCCGGGCCGCGAGTGCTGCCAGCCCGGCGCATCCGCCGATCCAGAGGGGCAACGGCGCCGCCCACCACGAGCCGAGGCAGGCCGCAGCCGCCATCAGCACCACACCGACCTCCGACAGCGCGCGGCGGGCAGGGAGAGCCGGCGGGAGGCCGGGGTGCGGCCGCGGGTCTGGAGCCGGCACCAGAGCAGCGGTGGTCACGTCCGAGCCAGCGGACGGATCTGTTCGAGCTTGGCCTCACCGATCCCGCGGACCTCGATCAGATCGTCGACCGAGGCAAAGGGACCGTTGCGTTCCCGGTGGTCGAGGATCGCCGCCGCGGTGGCGGGGCCGACGCCCGGGAGCGACTCGAGCTCCTCGGCGGTGGCGGTGTTCAGGTCGATGACGACGTCGCCGCTCTGATCGGCCCCGTTTGGAGCTCCCGGGCCGGTTGCGCCACCGGCACCACCGGCGACCACGTCGGGCACCTCGACCTCTCCCCGACGAGGCACCCAGATCCGTTCGCCGTCGACGAGCGGTGCCGCCAGGTTGACGCGGTCGACGTCGGCGTCGAGGGCCAGCCCGCCCGCCGCACGGATCAGGTCATCGACCCGCGACCCGGCGGGCACCCGGTAGACACCCGGGCTGGCCACCGCCCCCGAAGCGTGCACGACCAGCTCCGCCGGGGTCTCCGCCGAGGTCTCGGCGGGGCCTTGCCCCTCATCGCCCAGGGAGGATCCGGCGCCAGGTCGTCCGTCGGCCGCGACGGCCATCTCGGCGTTCCCGCCCCGGTCGCCGGCCGAACCACCGGGCCTCTCCGCGCTGGCCACCGCCGACGTTGCATCGTCTGCCGCGGCGGCAGGGAGCGAGACCTCGACGGGAGGCGGGGCCGGTGCCAGGAGCCACCAGGCGACGACGACCACCACCGCCACCACCGCTCCCGTGAGCACGAAGCGCCAAGGGGTCCGGCGCGACCTGCGATCGAGGTTGATGTGATCGAGCGCCTCAGCCGGATCTCGAAGCGGTGGATCGCCGCCGCTGGTGAGCCGGGAGGGACCGAGGCGGTCAGACACCCACGCCGGCCCGTGTCCACCGGCCACCCTGTCCCTGATCCGGTCCAGGAAGCTCTCGGCCGGCAACGGCCTGAGGGGCGAATGACCGGTGCCGGCGCCGGGAGTGGACGGACGGCCACCTCCACCGGAGTCGGGTCCGCCGGTGCTCGGTGGAGGACCCTGGCCCGAGCGTGTGGATGGAACCGAGCGAGACTGGACGGGGGAAGCCATGAGCCCTCCGGGCGCGAGCGATCTGCGGAAGGGGGAAGGCTTCGGATCGAACCTACCCAGGCCCGGCGGCGCCTACGCCCGAAAGTTCGCTCCGATGGAACCGGCCGCTCGGGCTCTGTGTCAGCTACCGGGCGTGTCCGCGACGCACCCGATGCCCATGCGGCGCCGCGAGCGCCACTCGGCCTCGATCTCGGCGGGGATCCGGCGGTAGGCCGCGAAGTGCGGGTAGCCACGCAGGCGCCACCTCAGGTACGGCCGGAGGTACCAGATCAGGAACCCGATCCGGCCCCGCTCCGCCCACTGGCGCACGTGCTCTTCCTCGTGGGCCATGAGCTTGGCGTCGCCGGCGCTCCTGCGTCGGACGATCACGAGCGAACCGAGGGTCCACGCCGACGCCCCCCTGGGCACCGGGCCACCGGCCCAGACCGTGTAGGTGGGTCGCCGCTCGATCCAGGTGCGGCGCAGGCGGCCCCGTCGGGTGACGCCGGGACGAGCCGAACCGGCGTGTGGCTGAACGTCACGAGACCCGAGACCGCTCGCGCCCGGATCCGACGACGGTCCCGGTCCTTGGCCTGATGCCGCTTCGGACCCTGGCTCCGGCTGGTGGGCGGGCTTCGCCGACGGTGCCGGCGGACGGACCCGCCTCGGGCCGCGGGCTCTCAAGCGGGAGATGGCCTGTCGGTGTCCGCCCATCGCGCTCTGCTCGAACTCAGAAGAGCTGTCGGGACAGCGCCTTGCGGTACCGGGCGGTGCGAGGATCGTCCGGCCCCATGAGCTCCAGGAGGTCGACGAACTCCTGGCGGGCGTCGTCGTC
>JAAZBK010000428.1 GCA_012513855.1 Acidimicrobiales bacterium | reverse complement strand
CCAGGCCCGCCATTTCCTTCAGACCGGCTTCCATGCGATCGAGCGTGACCGGCCAGGTGTAGTTGTCGAGCACGTACCGCCGTCCGGGCACGGCGAGTTCGGCCGCGGCCTCCGGTGCCTCGGCGATGAAGCGCAGGCACTGCTCGAGGTCGGCGTCGTCCTCGTAGGTGAGGCCGGCGCCGGATCGCTCGCAGTGCCACGCCACCACCGGACTGGCCGCGTTGGCGACGACCGGGGTGCCGGCCAGCCACGCCTCCATGACCGTTCGGGAGAACGACTCCAGGGCGGAGGGCTGGAGGTACCCGCTGGCTGCGGCGAACGCGTCGTCGCGGTCCTGATCCGACACCAGCCCCAGGTCGTGGATCAGGTGGGCGACGTCGTCGGGGATGTGGACCTCGCCGACCCCGATGGTGACGAGGTGGAGGTCGACGTCCTCCTTGCGGACCGTGGCCACGAAGGCGTCGAGGAGCTGCTCCCAGCCCTTGGCACCCTCACGTCGACCGGCGTAGAGCACGAACCGGGCGTCGCCCAGTGCGAAGCGTGAGCGGAAGCCCTCGGGGTCGTAGCCCTCCGGCACCGGGACCCCTTCTCCCATCACCGACGCCGGGGCGTGGTGGGGAGCGATCTGGTCGAGCAGGTCGCCCTCGGGCTCGGTGTTGATCCAGATCCGGGCCACGCCGTTCAGCAGCGGTTCGAACAGCTCGAAGCGGGCCTCGGGCTCGTCGTGCAGGCAGGGCCGCAGGATCGTGCGCTCGGGAGCGATGAGCCCGCAGGCGAAGCTGGTCCAGAACAGGTAGGGAGACACGATGATCGCCTGATACGTCTCGGCGTCGTCGAGCAGGGCGTGGAAGAGCTCGGGGACCCTGAGCCCGTCGTTCATCCAGGCCTCCTGCTCCCGCAGGGTGGGCATCTCGCCCAGGGCCAGCCGCTGGGCCACGGTGGCCCGGGCCTTGCCGGAGGTGTCGTCGACGACGGGATACCGCCTGATGGTGACGGGGCCGTCGGTGCTGGTGCCGGCGGGGTAGTGGTTGGCCCACGTGTAGTGGTCTCGGGCGCAGGTGGTGAGCACCTCGACCTCCCAACCTCGCTCCGCCATGCCGTGGGCGACCTCGCGCAGCACCAGCTCGGCGCCGCCGATCACGTCGGGGCCGTAGCGCGGGGGGACCAGGGCGAGCCGGGGGGCGTCCACGAGGGAGAGAGGCTACTGGCGAGCGGTCGTTACCCTCGGCACGGGCTGTCCGCGAGACTCCTGCCCGATGGATGTCCTCGTGTGTTCCACCCAGGTGCCGTTCATGAGCGGAGGCCTGGAGCTGATGGTCTCGAACCTGGTGGACGCGCTGCGGGGCTCTGGGCACCGGGCCGAGGCGGTGTCGGTGCCGGCGGCGTGGGACCGGGTCCGGCTCTTCGACGCAGCCATGGCGTGGCGCCTCGTCCCGCTCGACGCCGAGCTGGTGATCCCGGTGAACTTCCCCGCCTACTTCGCCCGTCATCACAACAAGGTGCCGTGGCTCGCCCACCAGCACCGAGCGGCGTACGACGCGCTCGGCCAGCCCTGGAGCGACTTCGGGGTCGACACGGCGAGCCTCGACGACCACCGCCAGCTGGTCGACTGGGACATCCGGGCCCTGGCCGAGGCCCCCCGGCGCTACACGATCTCCGGAGTGGTGGCCGATCGCATGCGGAGGTGGTGCGGGCTCGACGCCACGCCGCTCTACCAGCCGCCGCCCCTGGCCGATCAGCTGAAGCCCCGTGCGACCGGTGCCGGTGACCACATCTTGTGCCCCACCCGCCTGGAGGGGAACAAGCGGCCCGGCATGTTCGTCGACGGCCTCGCCGCCATGCGCAACCGGGTCCCGGCCGTTCTGGCGGGCCGGGGCTCACTGGCCGGCGAGTTGGAGGCACAGGTCGACCGCCTCGGGCTCGACGGACGGGTCGATCTGCCCGGCTTCGTTCCCGACGACGACCTGGTCGACCTGTTCCGACGGGCCACGGCCGTGGTGTACTCGCCCTTCGACGAGGACTACGGGTTCGTCACGCTCCAGGCCTTCCTGGCCGGGGTCCCCGTGGTCACGGCGGCCGACAGCGGTGGCGTGCTCGAATGGGTCGAGCACGAGGTGACCGGCCTGGTCACCGACGGCACCGCCGAATCCATGGCCGCTGCGCTCGACCGGCTGGTCGACGACCCCGAGCTGGCGTCACGCCTCGGTCGCGCCGGTCGCGAGAGGGTGGCCGACCTCTCCTGGGATCACGTCGTACGGACCCTGGTGGGCGCCAGGTGACGCCGGTCGTCGCCCTGGCGGCCACGGCCGGCGAGGCACGGTCGCTGGTGCCGTTCCTCTCGTTGGTGGGATCGGGCGGTCGGATCGTGTCATGGCACCGACGCGGGGCCGCCGGGGTCGACGCCGTGGTCGCCAGCGATCCCGGGATGCTGGCCCAGATCGCTCCTGCGCTCGCCGAATCGAAGGTCGGACGTGGTGAGGTCCCGACGGTTGCGTGCCGGGTCCGGTCGGCCGGCGACTTCGCTGCCGCCCGTGAGCTGTCGGCGACGGTGACGTTCACCGATGTGGCCGAGCTGGCCGGTCCCGACGGACCGCTCGGCGACGTGGAGCCCCTGCTGGTGCCCGAGCACGGGATCGACCTGGGCCGCTACCCGGTGATCCCACCGCTCAGCCGGCAGAGGATGAGGGAAGCCCACGGTCTGCCGGATCCTCTCGTCCTCGCGGTGGACGCCAGCGCGCCGCCGAGGTCCAGCTCCACCAGCCTGGCCCTGGCGTCGGCGGCGGTGGTGGACCTGGCCCTGCTCCCGCTCGCCCTGGCCCTCGGCACCCCCACCGTGGTCGACGTCGATGCGGCGTCGCGCTTCGGCCTCACCGACGGCGTCGAGGTGCTGGTGGCCGCTACGGCCGACCTGAACGCCGCCGACCGGCTGGCCGCGACGCTGGCGCGCGACGAGGAGCGGTGTGCAGCCCTGTCGCGCCGGGCCCGTAGGTTCGCGGAGCGCCACCTCGACGTCGCCGGCCCGGCATCGGCGGTGCGCCGCGCCCTGGGTCTCGAGCCGGAGCCCTCGCTCATCGACCTCCGTCTCGAGGAGGTCCGCACCCCCGAGTGGTCGCGCCTGACCGATCGCGCCCACCACGCCCTCGCCCTGTTCACGATGGAGCCGTCCCGATGACCCACCCCGCTGTAGACCAGGAAGCCGTGGAGCTGCTCCGCCGCCGAGCCGGGGCGGTGCCCACCGACCCGTCGCTCGCCGCTGCTTCTGCTGAAGCGGCGGTCACGGCTGTTGAACCGGCCACGACCGCGGAGCGCTTCAAGGCCAGGGCGAGGCAGGTCGCCACCCCCGTGGTGGAGCGGGTGCGCCACGAGCTCGATCGGGCCACGGCAGGCGAGGTCCAGGCGTTGCGGTCCGAGCTGGACGAGCTGCGCGCCGAGGTGAACCGCCTCCGCTCCGAACAGGCAGCAGCGCTGGCTGCCCTGGCGGAGGACCGTCGCTGACGGGTCAGGGCCGCTTCCGGTAGACGGAGATGTGCGCCGGAGCATCGCTGGTGAATGGAGACCGGTCCCAGTCGGCCCAGCGTTCGTCCAGGACGAGGCCCGCCGAGGTGGCCATGGCGTCCAGATCGGACGGTGTGGCCCACCGGATCTGCCAGGGCCGGAGCCGGATGCCCTGTTCGGAGATGTCGATGTACTGGCCCATGGCCAGGCGCCCGTCGGCGTCGGTGCGGTTGACGCTGAGGACGACGCGGTCGGCGGTGACCTGACGGGTGGTGACCGAGTCGCCGGAGGCGGCATCGGTGGCGGGGACGAACGCCTCGATGACCACGGCTCCACCGGGAGCGAGCAGCTCGGCTGAGCGTCGTAGGCACCGCTCCTGCTGTCCCTCGCCGACGAGGTTGAACAGGGTGTTGTAGGCGACCAGCACCACGTCGAACGTCGCGTCGGGCCCCAGCGGGGGATCGACCATGTCGCCGAGGACGGTCCGGACGCCGTCGCCGCCCGGCTTGGCTGCGAGGGCGTCGAGCATCGCGTGGGAGGCGTCGAGTCCGGTCACCGACGCGCCGGCTTCGGCCAGCGGGATCGCCAGACGGCCGGTGCCCACCCCCAGCTCGAGCACGCTCGACATGTTGCCGGCCCCGGCCGAGCGGTGGGCGAGGGCGACCACAGCGTCCACGCAGGATCCGGTGTCGGTGACGTCGTGGTACCAGTCGTCGTACACGTCGGCGAACCGCTCGCCGTAGGTGGTGGCGTCGAACCCGGCCATCGGTCGCCTGTGGCGTTCGGCGGTCATGGGCACATGTTCACACCTCGGCCTTCTGCGACGCGATGTCGGCTCTACGGCGAGGCCCACGGCAGTGCCGTACCGGGGGAAGCGACGTGTGGTCCGACACCAGGTGGGTCCTAGCCTTGGATCGATGTTGCCCACGGGCGTCGATGACGCCTTGCCCTTCGCCTACCTCGACCACGCCGCCTCGTCGCCCATGCGGCCCGAGGCGCTGTCGGCGTTGGTCGAGGCGCAGGCTCGGATCACCGGCAACCCGTCGGGGTCCCATCGGTTGGCCCGAGAGGCCAGGCGGTGCCTCGACGACGCACGCGACGTGGTGGCCGAACTGGTGGGGGCCGAGCCCGGCGAGGTCGTGTTCACCAGCGGAGGGACCGAAGCCGACAACCTCGCGGTGCGGGGCATCGTGGCCTCGGCTGGCGGCACGGCGGTGTGCTCGGCGGTCGAGCACCACGCGGTCCTCGACACGGTCCTGGCCGTGGGTGGTCGCGCCGTGGGCGTCGACAGCACCGGACGAATCGACCTCGACGCGCTGGGCGTGGAGTTGAGGCGGCCGGGGGCGGTCTCGCTGGTGTCGGTCATGCTCGCCAACAACGAGACGGGTGTGGTCAACGATCTGAACGAGGTCGCCGCCGTCCTGGCCGAGTCCGGATCCGACGCGGTGCTCCACTCCGACGCCGTGGCCGCCACGGCCTGGCTGGACCTGTCCAAGGCGGCTTCGCCTGCCTCGTTGGTTTCCATCAGCGCTCACAAGGTCGGCGGGCCCAAGGGAGTCGGGGTGCTGGTGGCGCGGGCCAACGCAGCGTTGGCGCCGATCATCACCGGTGGGGGCCAGGAGCGGGAGCGCAGGAGCGGCACGCCCGACGTGGCCGGAGCCGTCGCGTTCGCGGCGGCTCTGTCGGCGGCGGTCGCGGAGCGAGATGCCCTGACCGTGCGGATCACGGCCCAGGCCGATCGACTTCGAAGCGGCTTGTTCTCGTCGATCCCCGGTCTGGTCGAGACGGTGGCAGACGTGACCCCGCCCGAGCGCACGCCCGGCACCCTCCACCTGTGCGTCCCTGGCGTCGACAGGGAAGCCCTCTTGTTCCTCCTCGACCAGCACGGGGTGGCCGCGTCGTGGGGCTCGAGCTGCGCAAGTGGGGCGTCCGAACCCTCTCATGTCCTGGCGGCGATGGGCGTAGCCGACGATGTCGCCCGCGGATCCCTGCGGCTGTCGCTCGGTTGGAGCACCATCGATGACGAGATCGACCACGCGGTCTCGGTGATCCCCGCGGCCGTGGCCCAGCTGAGGCGTCCGACGTGAGGAGCGCTCGGTGAAGGTGATGGTGATGATGTCGGGCGGGGTCGACTCGTCGGTGGCAGCCGCGCTCCTGCGCGACCAGGGGCACGACGTGGTGGGCGTGACCCTCAAGCTGTGGGGTGGCGAGAGCGACTCTG
>JAAZBK010000427.1 GCA_012513855.1 Acidimicrobiales bacterium | reverse complement strand
TCGGCCTCCACTCCCACAGCGGCCCAGCGGTGGTCGACCACCAGCGCAGCCGCATCGGCGTCGACCAGAACGTGGGCCAGCTCAGCCGCCACCCAGTGCCAGTTGACCGGGACCATCAGCCACCCGCCGTGCATGCACGCGAGCGACACCTCCAGCGCCTCCCGCTGGTTGCCCGCCATGAGCACCACGGTGTCGCCCTCGCCGAGCCCCCGAGCGCGCAGAGCCTCTACCAGGCGGTCGACCCGCTCGTTCAGCTCCGCCCAGGTGGTGCTCCCGAAGTCGTCGATCAGCGCCGCGTCGGTGCCGCTCTGACCGGCCAGCTCCTTCAGCAGTACCGCCACCTCAGATCCCCACCGTGCGGTTGTTGCCCTGGGCTCCGTGGGCGAACCAGTTGCCGTGGAACCCGCTCGGCACCCGACGGGGCAGGTGAACCCGAGCCGTCTGCTCCATGGTCTGGGCATCGACGATCACCAGGTCGCTCGACCCCGCCGCCAGGTCGGTCACGTAGGTCATGAGCCAGCCGGCGTCGTCGTCGCTGCGCTCCGGGTCGGGCACGAACGCGGCCTCGCCCCCCACCTCACGAGGGCCGAAGTCGTGAGCTGAGCTGGTCCCGCCGTGCAGGTCGTACTTGGTGATCCCGCTGAACTCGACCGACCCGTCGTCCCAGCGTCGGGTGTGGCCGGCGTAGCCGTAGCGGGTGTTCAGGCCGGCTAGGTCGTCGTTCACCCGGGGGAAGTCGGTGGGCCGGTCGTCGACCTGCTCCTCGCTCACCGCTCCCGATGCCAGGTCGAGGCGCCAGCGGTGGAGGGTGGGTGGCGGTGCGGGCTCGAAGTCCTCCTCGCCGAACTCGGCGTTGAGCTTGGTGGTGCGGCAGGCCTCCACCACCACCGCGTCGCCGTCGTCGTGGGCGTTGAGGACGTGGAACATCCAGAACGGCTCCATCTCGAACCAGCGCACCGGCGACGTGGGTTCGGAGCGGCGCAGCACGCCGATGCGGGCACCGTGCTCGGGCTCCCACCGGATGCCGGGCTTGCCCTCGACGAGCGCCTTCACGTCGAACACCGCGGGCAGGTCGAAGAAGACGACGTGGTCGCGCGAGACGGCGAAGTCGTGCATCATCACCGCACGCGGGAGATCGATGGGGACGGAGGTGACGAGCCGTCCGGCCGGATCGGCCACGTGGTAGCGGATGAACGGCGGGAACGGGCTGTAGCCGAAGAAGATCAGCTCGCCGGTCTCTGGATCTGTCTTGGGGTGTGCCGTCATGGGCCCCTGGAGGAGACCGTCGAAGTCGTACTCGCCGATGGTGTTCAGGTCGAGGTCGAACTCGGTCGGCCGGGTGGCCTCCAGCAGGGCGAAGGCTCGTCCGGCGTGACGCCAGACGTGGGTGTTGGCGGTGTTCTTGAGCGGGCCGGCCTCGGCCAGCACCTCCTGCGGGGGCATGCGGAACTCGTTGAGCCCGCCGTAGAGCGGCCCGCCGGCGCGCCGCTCGGCCCGCAGCCCGGCCGAGTCGACCCAGCGGTTGCGGTAGCTGGCCTGCCCGTCCTCGAAGCGCACGCCGTGGAGCATCCCGTCACCGTCGAAGATGTGGTAGCGGCCGGGCGGGTCGAACGCCGGGTTGGGCCCGTTGCGGACGTAGTCGCCCCGGATCTGGGGCGGGATGACGCCGGTGACGGCCAGATCGCCGGCCACGATCTCGTCGTGGATCGGCTCCCACGCCCCGGTGAGCCAGGGGCTCGGGGCCGCGTCGGCGGGCTGGTCGGCGGGCTGGTCGTGCGTCAGTTCTCGTTGCTCCACGATTCGCACCGTATCTGCTGGTGAGGCTGTGGTAAACAGCGTTTACCGGTGGGGCCCGCCAGTCCCCGCCCGCTCCGCCCTCCGAAAGGAACCGCCGTGCCCATTCCCCGGTCACTGCTCGCCCGGACAGCGCCTGTAGATCACGACATGCGGATCACCCAGGGATCCTGGCCCGAGGGGCTGCGGGGCGAGCTGATCATCAGCGCGCCAGATCCTTCGACGCTCGACGGACCTCACCCGTTCTTCGGCGAGGGCCTCACCTACCGGTTGTCCCTGCAACCCGGCACGTTCGGTGCACCCTCCGACCGCTTCGCCTGGCGCCAGCGGGTGATCGACTCCCCGTCGGCTCGGCTGCGGGCCAAGCGTCCCGATGTGTTCGAGGCCACCATGATCGGCGTCCAGTCGCCCTTCGGCGTGGTCAACTCGGCCAACACCGCACCGCTCCCCTGGGGCGACCGGCTCTTCACCACCTGGGACGTCGGCCGGCCCACGGAGATAGATCCGGTCACCCTCGGCTTCCTCGGCGAGGTGGGCCACCGCGACCAGTGGCAGCCCTTCGAGGTCATGCCCCAGCCGGTGCTGCCGTTGATCATGAGCACCGCCCACCCGGTGATCGACCCCGACCGCGACGTGATGTGGACCGTCAACACCCTGTGGGGTCAGCTCCACGTGGTGCGCTGGGACGGCGAGGGACCGGTGCAGTGGTGGCCGATCGAGGGGGCCATCATCCCCCAGTCGGTCCACACCATCACCCAGACCCGCAACTGGATCGTGGTCGCAGACTGCGCGTTCAAGGTCGAACCCCAGGTGCTGTCAGGAGGCGAGCGGACCGAGCCCAACAACTACGGCGGTCCGGTGTACCTGATCCGCAAGGACGCCCTGGAGGCCACCGCACCGGGCCAGCCGGTCCCCTGCTCCGCCTTCGAACTGGCACCGGAGATGAACCACTACTACGGCGTCTACGACGACTCCGACGGCATCCAGGTCCTGTTCGAGCACACCGAGAACTCCGACATAGCCATGGCCCAGCGTCCGGGCGACGTCGACGCGCTCGGCCGGCCCTGCGACCCCGCGCTCATGGGCCTCTACGGGTTCCCGATGAGCCCCGACCGAACCACGCTGGTGCAGTTCGATCCAAGCACCGGCAAGGTCACCCACCGGGCCGAATCGCTCGACCCCCAACGCCTGTGGACCCGTCAGCTCAACGCCATGGACTGGAGCACGGAGGGCATGTCGAACCCCGTGAGCCACCACCTGGTGCACCAGGGGTGGAGGCCCGAGGCGATCACCCAGCGGCTCCTTGCCCTCTACGGCGACCGGGTCGATCGCACCTTGTGGCCCGAGGAGGAGACGCCGCCGCTGGTGGTCACCCTGGAGCGCCAGGACCTCACCGTGACGTCCGAGTACGAGCTGGCCATGGACGACTTCCCCTCGTCGCCGATCTTCGTGCCCCGGGATCCCGACGCGGCGGGCACCAGCCGCTACGCCGGTTCCGATCCCGGCGGCCACGACGGCTGGGTGGTGGTGCCGATCATCAACGACGACGGCTTCCGGGTCGAGGTGTTCGATGCAGGCGACGTCGGTTCCGGCCCCGTGGCCACGCTGGCCGAGCCGGGCATGAAGGTGCCCTTCATCCTCCACTCGGCGTGGATGCTCCGGGCTGAACCGGCCCAGGACCGTCCACGGCTCCGCTTCGCCGACGAGCTGGCCAGGGTCGGCGAGCTGCCCGACGACCTGGCCCGCGTCGCCCACGAGGTGGCGGCCGACCTCGACGAGGGCGTCCCCATCGGACGCTGATCAGAGGGCCTCGGCGGCAGGTCCG
>JAAZBK010000426.1 GCA_012513855.1 Acidimicrobiales bacterium | reverse complement strand
GACCCGATGCTCCCGCCACCGCCGGTGACCAGAGCCACGCTCGCTGCGCTGACCATGTCGAACCTCCTCCGGACGGGCCCGGACGACCCTCGAACGAAGGGCGAGACTAGGTGCCCGAACCCGCTCCACCGCCAAATCCAGACGATCGTCGGCAAGCTGGGCGGACCCCGTCAGATCCTCGACGCGGTCCGGAGCAACCGGTCGTTCAACTCCGTCACCACCACCAGGCCCACCACCGCCGGCACGGTGAACAGCGCCATGGCCCCTCCCACCGACATCTCGGTGCCGGCGAGCCCGCCCACCGCCACCGGAGTGGCGATGAACGCCACCCGCATCCCGCCGGTCATCGCTCCCATGCCCGCGCCCCGACGACCCGGAAGCCGGGCCGCGGCGTCGTAGAGCGTGGGCATGAAGGTGGCGACACCCATTCCCACCAGGAGGAAGCCGGCGACGGCGACCACCCGCGAGGGGACGAGGGTCGCCAGGGCGAACCCCGCCAGAGCGATCACCACGCAGGCACGGTGGAGCCCTATGTGGCCCAGCCGGTGCTGGAGGGCGTCGCCGGCGAAGCGCATCGACGTCATGCCCACCATGAAGGACACGAACGCCGCGCTCCCCATCGCCGCCGAGGCCGCCAGGTCGTCGGTGAGCCGGAAGCTGGCCCAGTCGCCACCGGTGAGCTCGGCGACCACGGCGAACGAGCCGGCCAGGACGAGCAGCACCACGGGCGCTCGGGATGTCGCTCGGGAGGGCACGGCCGTCTCGCCGGCAGGCGAGTCGGCCGGTTCGACCTCGTGCCGATGACCCTCGTCCTCATCGCTGGCCAGCAGGTTCCGGGTCACCACGAGCAGCACGACCGCCATGACCAGCGCCACCACCAGGAGGTGGGAGGCGGTGCTGAGACCTCCCGCGTTGGCCGCCACCGCGCCGAGACCGCCCGCGAACCCACCGAGGCTCCAGAGCCCGTGCAACCGGTTCATGACCCCCGTGGGCCGCCGGGCGCTGATCCACGAGGCTTGGAGGTTCATAGAGATGTCGACCAGCACGTCCACCGACACGTAGGCGAGCATCCCGATCAGCCAGACCACCGGGCTGCGGGCGGCGCCGATGGCCACCAACGAGAGCACCATCACGACGCCACCGGCCTGCAGTACGCGCCTGGTCCCGACCGAGTGGACGATCCTCCCGGCCACCAGACTCCCGACCAGACCGAACACGGCGGCCGCGGTGAGCAGCGCCCCGTACTCGTCGACGGTGACGCCGATGCGATCTCGGATCTGGGGCGCGCGGGCCACGAACGACGCCGTCATCGCGCCGTTGACGAAGAACTGACCCGCAACGGCCGCCAGTGCTCGCCGGTCGTGGTCGACCTGGGGACCCGGACCGACACGTGGGTCTGGCGGCGACGGCTCCAAGGACCGCACGGTACCAACGGAGCCTCGGCATCAGACCCTGCTCGTCGGACCCTGCTCGTCGGACCTAGCTCATCGGACCCAGGGCATCAGCCGCACGAAGCGCCGAGCGGTGCACGGAGGTAGACAGGCCCACGATCAGATGTCGGAACGATCGGGTCCACCCGCTCGCCCGGCGCCGACCGGACCGAGAAGGGGAAGCCATGAACCAGCCGCTCGACGGGGTGAAGGTCCTGGAGCTGGCCGTCGCTCTGGCCGCACCGTCGGCCACCGCGATGCTCGGCGACTGGGGCGCCGACGTCGTGAAGGTGGAGCCGCTCTCCGGTGACCCCCAGCGCGGCAACTCGGCCAACACCTACTTCTCCCAGGACAACCGGTCGAAGCGGAGCATCGCCCTGGACCTCACCACCGACGAGGGCTGCGACGTGATGCTCGCCCTGGTCGACCGTGCTGACGTCTTCGTCACCAACATCCGTCCGGGAGGGCTCCAGCGCCTGGGCATGGATCCCACGACCCTCATGGAGCGCAATCCCCGCCTCGTCTACGGCCAGCTCACCGGCTACGGCGCGGAGGGAGACGCCGCTGACCGTCCCGGCTACGACATCGGCGCCTTCTGGTCACGGGCCGGCGTCGCCGGCGCGCTGGTCGGGTCTGGTGAGCCGCCCGTGCCCCGCCCGGGCTTAGGCGATCACACCACCGGCCTCGCCCTGGTCGCCGCGGTCACCACCGCCCTCTTCGACCGCGAGCGAACCGGCCAGGGCCGGCTGGTGTCGACCTCGCTGGTGAGGACCGGCGCCTACGTGATCAGCTCGGATCTCGCCGCCCACGTCAACGGGGAGATGGCTGAGGCCGGCCTGCGCCGTGCGCTCTACAACCCGCTGCTCGCCTGCTACTGCTCGGGCGACGGGCGGTGGTTCTTCCTGCTCGGCCTCGAGGCCACCCGCCACTGGCCCAACATCGCCGCCGCAGTCGACCGCAGGGACCTCCTCGACGACGAACGGTTCGGCGACTTCATGGGCCTGATCGTCAACTCCCGCGCCCTGATCGAGATCCTCGACGAGGAGTTCGCCAAGCGCACCCTCGACGAGTGGGCCGACGTCTTCACCACCCACGACATCTGGTGGGATCCGGTGCAGAGCTTCGAGGAGGTCGTGCAGGACCCGGTGATGCGCGAGGCAGGTGTGTTCCGCCCGATGGCCGGTGACCGCACCGCCATCGCCGCGCCCGCCGACGTCTCACCGCTCCGAGACTCGATCGTGACGCCGGCGCCCGAGCTGGGCCAGCACACCGAGGAGATCCTCCTGGAGCTGGGTCACAGCTGGGACGACATCACCGGTCTCATGGAGCGCGGCGTCATCCCGTAGGGAAGGATTCGTGGGACCGGAGCCCGCCGGACGGATCAGGGGTGCGACGGGGCGGCCGGAGCGCCGGGTACCTCGAAGAAGAGCTCGTCGGGGTAGCACCACCACCAGTCCTCACCAGGCTCGTAGCTGCGGATCAGCGGGTGGTCGTCGTTGGCGTGCCAGTGAGCCGTGGCGTGGCGGTTGGGCGAGTTGTCGCAGCAGCCGATGTGCCCGCAGCGCATGCACATGCGGAGGTGAACCCACCGGCCACCGATCTTCAGGCAGTCCTCGCAGCCGTCGCTCGACGGCGTCACGTCGGCCACCGTGTCGAGGTGTGAGCAGGTATCAGCCATGGGACGGACCTCCGGGTGGACGTTCTGACCG
>JAAZBK010000425.1 GCA_012513855.1 Acidimicrobiales bacterium | reverse complement strand
TCGACCGGGATGACGTCGACGGTGCCCTCGGGAACGCCCGGGAACTCCTTCAGCAGGCCGCGGGCGTAGGAGATGATCACCGGTTCGGCCATGCGGAAGCCGCGGATCCAGCCCGGCACCGGCTCGGCCCACGCGGATTCGATGATGGCGGGCCGCACGATCGACACCGGCACGTCGCCCCGGTTCTCTCCCAGGGCCTTCTCGCCCAGCGCCTTGGTCATGGCGTAGGCGTCGGGCCAGCCCAGGGACGCCGCCCGTGCCCGCCCGGCCTCGACCAGCTCGGCCTTCACCCAGTCGGCGCGCAGCTGCTCGGACTTGGCGGCCAGCAGGGGGGTGCCGGCACCGCCCAGCTCATCACGGGCGGCAGCCATGAACCCGGCGAGCTGCTCGGGACGGCGGCTGGCCGCCTCGGCGTCGGCCCGCAGGCGACGGGCACCGTCGACCTCGCGCGACCAGTTGATGTCGGAGATCCAGAACGGGCTCTCGTCGACGGGGATCTCCGGCGCCGCTCCACGCCGGTTGCCGGCCACGTAGCAGGTGGAGACGGCCACCAGGTGGGGGCTGACGCCGAGGTCGCCGAGCGTGCGGGCGATGCGGGTGGGGCCCATGAGGTTGACCTCGACGGCGAGGTCGAGCGGCGAGTCGAAGCTCACGGTGGCCGCCGAGTGGATGACGATGTCGCACGAGGCGAACAGTTCACGGCCCGCGGCGGAGAGCCCGAGCCCGTCGGTGCCGACGTCGCCCTCGATCACCTTCACCCGGCGGGCCACCATCTCGTCGAACGGAGCCTTGCCGCCCAGTTCGGAGCGGATCCGGTCGAAGCAGTTGTTCTTGAAGATCTCGCGGGCGGCGCGCTGGTCCACGTTGCGCATGCGCCCCGCCCGGATGAGGAGCACCAGCTCGCAGTCGGGCACCGAGCGCAGGAGCCGCTCCACCAGCGCGGTGCCGAGGAACCCCGTGGAGCCGGTGACGGCTATGCGCTTTCCGGCCAGGTCGTCGGCGATCACGGCCCTTGTCTACCAAATGGTAGAGAGTTGTGCGAGCATGGCTCGGTGGTGATCACCGAGGTGGCCGGCTTCGAGGTGGTGGGGTGAGCGTGGCGCAGGAGGCCGTAGGCGGCATCGGTCGCGGCGGCTCCGACACCGCCGAGCGCATCGTGACAGCGGCCCTCGGAGCGTTCGCTGCCCGTGGCGTGGAGGCCACGTCGCTGGACTCGGTGGCCGCCGCCATCGGCATCCGCAAGCAGACGATCCTGTACTGGTTCCCGTCGAAGGAGGCGCTGCTGTTCGCGGTGATCGACCGGGCGGTGGCCGATCTCGGAGAAGATCTCACCGCCGCGGTGCTCGACGCCGACCGACGGCTTTCGGCTCAGCTGGCCGCAGCGGTCGACGCCACCTTCCGCCTCGGTCGGACCCGGCCTGAGCTGCTGGCGCTCGTGCGCGAGGTGGCCCGGGTCGGTCCGCCGGCGCTCACCCACCTCGGCGCCGCGCTCTCGCCGCTGCTCGACGTCGCCTCGTCGTCGATCGCGGCGGCCACCCCGAGCGTCGATCAGGCCGAGGCACGCCTGCTCCTGGTGGAGGTGGGAGCGCGGGTGGTGGGTCTGGCCACCGAGGCGGAGATGCGCGATGCGCTCGGCCGGCCGCCCGGTCTGTCGTGGCTCCGGCGACGCCGCACCGCGCTGCTCGACGACCTCACGAACCGGCTGGCCTGAGATCAGATCGGCCTGATATCAGAACTTCTCGCGCTCCTCGGCGCCGCTGAGCCACATGGCCGCGGTCACGGCGTCGTGCAGGGAGCGACGGGCCGATGAGTGCAGCTCGCCGAGGTTGGCCACCGCCCACATGGTGGCGTCGTGGTCGAGGTACCGGTACAGCTCGTGTGACGGGCCCAGGTCGAGGAACTCGCGCAGAACCGGGATCTTCTGGTCGACGTCCTCGAGCGAGCGCTCCTCGGACCGCGAGCGTGGGGCGGACCGCCACGCGGTGAGGGATCGGCGCACCGCCCGCTGGTGTCGCCACGAGGGAGCGGTCCAGGGCTGGGGGTCGGGCGCGGTGGGGTACCGGTCAGCGTCGGGCTCTCCCGCCACCAGCGAGCGGGGCCATCCCGACGAAGCGAAGGGGAACGTGAGCAGCTCTGGACACGTTCCACGGATCAACTCGAACGGGAGGGCCTCGAGCCGTCGCGCTCTGGACCCGATCGCGAACGCGGCGCGGACGGCGGGCAGGTTGTAGAGCGGGAACAGGCGGTTGCGGTTGTCCAGCTCGTGCACGGCCCCGAACCAGGTCCGGACTCGGGTCGACTGGTAGTAGCCGTCGACGGAGTCCTGAACGGTCCCTCCCGGCGGGCGCATCTGAGCGTGGGCCGAGGACACCACCGACGAGAAGTGCTCTCGCGCGGATCGGCGGAGCAGCCCGGCCGCGTCGAACCGGAAGCCCCCGGTGCGCGTGAACCGGTCGAGGTCGGCCATCGATCCCAGTCCGCCGGTGCGCGGGTAGTTGGTTCGGAGCAGCTCGCCGAACTGGCCGGTGAGGGCGAGGCTGGGGGGAGGGACGGCGGCTGTTGGACGAGACGTCCCAGACGCTCACCGCTCCGGAGGTGCGCCACACGTGCCGGCGCAGCTTGTCGGCGAAGCCGAGAGCGATGGGCTCCGCTGTTGCCCCGTCGGAGGGTGCGGCCGCGCCCGATGGAGTGGCCTGGTCAGGAGGGTTGTCGGCGGCTCGCGGCACGAGATCACCCCTCCACTCGATCTTCTTGCGCGGCCGTCCGGTGGCTCGCAGGTCGAGGTCGAAGCGGTCGGCGATCTGGTTGGCGATCACCACGTCAGCGAGGTCGGGCTGGCCCCAGGTGACGAAGGTGAACCGCTCTGTCAGGTCCTCGGCGAGAAGCAGTGAGAGGATCATCCGCGAGTCTCGGCCCCCGGTGAGCTCGGCGGTGAGGATCGGGGCGGGAAGCGACGCCATGGTCCGCACGAGGCGCCGCATGTGGCTGATGACGGGTTCGATCAGTTCGGTCACGTCCCCCGCGCCGGCCAGGTCGGGATCGATCCAGGGCCGGCGGGACCACACGTGGACGCGCGGGTTGGTGCTCGGGTGGAGCTCGACCACAGACCCGAGCGGCACCCGGCTGACCCCGACGAAGGTCGTGCGCTCGGACTGGAGGTTGCTCGCGTACGCGATGCAGACCGCGCCTTCCACGTCTCGCACGGGTTCTGCGCCCTCGGCCGCCAGGAGCCGGGCGACCAGCGCGGCCCGGTTGGAGAACACGGTCACGTGCTCGTCGTGGCCCTGGTAGACGACCCCGGCCCCGACCGGGTCGCTGGTGATCTCGCCTCGACCGTCGCGGGTCAGCTTCAGGAGGCTGAACACGCCGTCGAGCCGTTCGACCAACGAGCGGACGCTGGTGTCCTCGAGCCGGTCGGAGAGCTGGGACGCCCATGTGGCCCCGGGCTTCCAGGGGTCGGCGTCGATCCAGGTGTGTCCCACGAACGCGGTCACACCGTCAGGCCGCACCTCCCAGCGGGACCCGACCCCGAGGTTCTCCGCTCCGTGTTGCCAGCCGGCGAAGTGGAGCCGTTCGGCGTCGTCGGTCCAGTGGACGTGATCGGAGGGAGGGAAGGTGAGCTCAGCTGGTGCGGCCGAGCGGAGGATCCGTCGCACGTGCTCGGGCACACGTCGTCCGGGTCGGGCGTTGACGACGGCGAACGTGTGCACTCGAAGCTCCAGTGGCGGGTCGGTGGCGGGCGGATCGGTGGCTGGTGAGGCCTCAGCGGGCGTGGCGGTGCTTGGACCGGTGCTGGTGGCGGGCCAGGGCCAGGCGGATCATCTCATCGAGCAACTCGTCGTAGGGGAGCCCGCTGGCCGCCCACATCGAGGGGAACATCGAGTAGGGCGTGAACCCCGGCAGGGTGTTGATCTCGTTGAACAGCAGACCGCGGCCGGGCCCGCCGTCGCGGCCGTGCTCCTCGTAGAAGAAGTCGACCCGGGCCAGACCCTCGCAGCGCAGGGCCAGGTAGGTCGTCTCGGCAAGAGATCGCGCTTCGCGTGCCACGTCATCGGGCAGGTCGGCGGGGATGACCATCTCGGCCGCACCGTCGAGGTACTTGTCGTCGTAGTCGTAGAACTCGTGGGTCGGAACGATCTCGCCCGGGACGGTCGAGCGAGCGACGTCGTTGCCGATCACCCCCACCTCGATCTCGCGAGCGGTGACGGCCTCCTCGATCATCACCCACTCGTCGAACGCGGTGGCTGTGGCGACGGCGGTTCGCAGCTCCTCGGCGTCACCGGCGCGGCTCACGCCGACCGAGGAGCCCATGTTGGCGGGCTTCACGAACACCGGCCACCCCAGCTCGGCCTCGACGCGGCGGGCGAGACCGTCGTCGGGCCCAGCGGCCACGGTCGTGTCGCGCACGCTGAGGTGACGAACCTGGGGGATCCCGAGGGCGCCCGCAACCACCTTGGCCATGACCTTGTCCATGTTGAGCGCCGAACCGAGCACACCGGTGCCCACGTAGGGGACGTCGGCCAGTTCCAGCAACCCCTGCACGGAGCCGTCCTCGCCCCGCGGGCCGTGGAGGATCGGAATCACCACCACCTGCTGACCCACCCGGGCGGGCTCCAGCGCCACCCGGGCCTCCAGCTCCGCACCGGTGCTCTCGAGCGCGTCGGGAAGCTCATCGGGGCCTGCGGTCAGCGCCGCGACGGCGCCGGGGGAGCGGACCCACCGGCCGTCCCTGGTTATGGCGATGGGGTCGACCTCGTAGCGGGACTTGTCCAGGGCCCGCAGCACGTGGGCGGCCGACACGCACGACACGTCGTGTTCGGCGGACTGGCCGCCGTAGAGCACGACGAGCCGGATGGGGAGGTCGGACATGGGGCGCAATCGTAGGGGTACGGAGGCCGGTGTCAGGGACGGTTCAGGACGAGCCCGAACGCTCCCAAGTGACGATGTTGGATCCGCCGACGTCCTCGTTGGCGACCCGCTCGAACCCGCTGAACGCCAGGTGCCACGACAGCCGCTTCCGGTTCTCGTCGTCGGGCGGCAGCCTCATGGAGACCACGACCACACGGTTGACGCCAGGGCCGATCGACGCGTCCAGCTTCTCGTCTTCGGTGCCGTAGAGCACCGACACCAGGCGCGGGTCGTCGAAGTCGAACGCGAAGCCGACGTTCTTGTGGGTCTGGTGGACGATGCTCACGTCCCCGCTCACATCTCCGTTCACATCTCCGTTCCCACCGCGGTTCGGGGCGCGGCTGCCTTCGAGGACGAACCCGTAGACCTGGTACCGGGTGACCCAGATGGCCGTTTCGTCGTCCAGTTCCCGCATCACCCGCTCCTGGGCCGACGTGACGCCGGCGAGGGGGTAGGTGATCTCGGTCGTGAGAGCCTGCCAACCGAGCGCCATGGTCAACGCGACCGCAGGTATCGCCAGTCCGCGGCGGAGGTTGGGGCTCACCAGGCCGGCCAGGAGGGTTGCGGCTCGAGCGAAGCCGACGGCGAGCACGGGGAAGAGCCAGATGTTCACCCGGTCCACGGAGTTGTTGGGTGCGCCGATCGGAACGACCCCGGCCACCGACCCCAACAGAGCCACCGCGAGGCACGCGATCAGGAACCGTCCGACCAGGACGTGCGGTCCCCTGAACGCCAGGATCGCCAGGCCGGCGAGCGAGCTGACGAGCACCAGCACCACGAGCACGTCGGGGAGGTCGACCAGGATCCTCGTGGCGCGGAAGAGGTGCGCGGCCGTTCGCGCCGGAACGCTGAGAGGATCGTGTGTGCCGATCGTCGCTCCGCGGATCTCGAAGAACTCGGCGATGGACCGGGTGTTCACCGACAGTCCGGTGAGGAGGAGGAACCCGCCGGTGAAGAGGGCCTGGGTCCCGAGCGCGCCCCAGCGCCACCTCCAGTCTCCTCGCGGGTGTAGGGCGAGCACGCCTGTCGCGCACGCGGCCGCGAGCATCGACGTCGAGCTGAGGCTGATCAGCCCGCCGCAGGCGAGCAGCCACCCGGCCGTGGTCCTCATGGTCCAGGTGCGCCTGCCGAGCAGCGTCACCGCCACCACCAGTCCCAGCACCACGAGGACGTCGATCGGGTAGGTCTTGACCCTGCCCGAGTACTGGATGTGCACGTGGCAGGCCGCCAGGGCCGTGGCGGTGAGCGCGGCCAGGGGCCGGCTCGCATCGAGGCGGCGCAGCACCAGGTACAGGGCTGCCGGCCCGAGCGATCCCGCCACCAGCGAGGGCCCCATCAGCACGAGGTCGGAGGAGCCGAACACGGTCGTTGCCGCCATCAGCAGCAACGTGAACCCGGGTTGGGTCTGGCCGAGCAGCGGGAGATCTCGGAGCGATCCCTTCACCGCCGCGCTGGCCTGCCATGCGTCGTCGAAGAAGAACCCGTCGGCTGGGAGCACGTACCGCGGCACCGCGGCGAGCACCACGAGCAGCACGACCGTCGCAGGATCGATCCAGGGTTGGTTCCGCTCAGCCGACGGCTCAGAGGTTCCCGCTCGGTCCCGGAGCGCCTCAGGGGTCACCGACACGGGGACGACGCTAACCGGCCGGTACCGTCGTGGCGTGCGCATGTCATCGTCCGCGATCGCCGAGGCCACGGGCGGAGAGGTGTTCGGCCGTGAGGTCGTGGTGTCGGGAGCCGGCATCGATTCCCGGACGATCGAGCCGGACCAGCTCTTCGTGCCGGTCGTGGCCGAGCGCGACGGCCACGACTTCATCGGAGCGGCGGTGGCCGCCGGCGCGGGCGCCTACCTGAGCGCAGGACCCATCGAGGCCGGTACGGCGATCGTGGTCGACGACACCCGTCGGGCGCTCACCGCCCTGGGGTCTGCTGCCCGAGAGCGCCTGGCCGGGCCGGTGGTGGGCGTCACCGGCAGCGTCGGCAAGACGTCTCTGAAGGACATCATGCGAGCCGTCGGTGCCAGCACCTGGGCCACCCACGCCAGCGTGCGTTCGCTCAACAACGAGCTGGGCGTGCCACTGACCCTGCTCAACGCCCCCGACGCCACCGAGCTGACCGTGGTGGAGATGGGAGCCCGGGGCGTCGGACACGTCGCCGAGCTGTGCGCCGTCGCCCGACCCACCGTCGGCATCGTCACGGTGGTGGCCGGAGCCCACCTGGAGCAGTTCGGCGACCTCGACGGGGTGGCGCTGGCGAAGGGCGAGCTGATCGAGGCGCTGCCAGGCGACGGGCTGGCGGTGCTGAACGCCGACGACGCCAGGGTGTCGGCCATGGCGTCTCGCGGGCCGGCTCGCGCGCTCACCTTCGGGACGACCGGCGGCGAGGTCCGGGCTTCTGAGATCGCGCTCGACGACGACCTGCGGCCCCGGTTCACGCTTCACAGCCCGTGGGGCGGAGCGGCGGTCCGCCTGTCGGTCGCCGGTGAGCACCAGGTGCTCAACGCGCTCGGGGCGGCGGCGGCGGCGCTCGGGCTCGGTGCCACCGTCGACGCGGTGGTCGACGGTCTGGCGCGGGCCGAGCTGTCACCGGGCCGGATGCACGTGTCGAGCCTGGCCGACGGGACCCGGATCATCGACGACGCCTACAACGCCAACCCCACCTCCACCGAAGCCGCCCTCCGGGCGCTGGCCGGAACTCGATCCGAGGTCCGGGTGGCGGTGCTCGGCACCATGGCGGAGCTGGGACCCGAGGCCGAGGGGCTCCACGCTCAGACCGCGGAGCTGGCCGCCTCGTTCGGGATCATCGTGGTCGCGGTGGCCGAAGAGCGCTACGGGTCGGGTGCGATCCACGTCGATGGTCCCGAGGCCGCGGTCCGCGAGGTGGCCGGCCGATCCGGGCCAGGTACTGCCGTGCTGGTGAAGGCGAGCCGCTCAGCCGGTCTCGAGCGGGTGGTGGCCGGGCTGGTGGGGCGGTAGCGGCACCCGGTCGGCGGGCTGGAAGTCGAGCACGGCAGCGAGCAGCAACGCCACCGCCGCACCCACCAGCACCATCGGCACGATTCCGGCCACCTCGATCAGCGCGCCTCCGGCCAGGCCACCGAAGGGGACCGTCCCGCCGAACCCCATGATCCAGAGCGCCATCACCTTGCCGCGCACCGAGTCGTCGAGGTCCTGTTGCAGGGTGGTCGAGAGCGAGGTGATCACCGCGAAGTAGACGGCGCCCAGGAGCATGATCGCCAGGTAGGCGGGGGCCGCCGATCGCAGCGAGCCGAAGATCACCAACATGACGGCGAAGCCGACCATCGCCCGACGCGTAAGCCTCGGCATCGACGTACCGGCGAACACCGTGCCGATCGACAGCGCCCCGGCCACCGCGCCCAGCCCGAAGCAGGCGTAGAGGACCCCGTAGCCCGTGCTCTTCGGGTCGATCGCCAGGTGGTCGGCCGCGATCTTGGGCATCTGGGTGATGAACGGCAGGCACATGAACGAGAAGGTGAAGATGGCGATCAGGCACTGCCCGACCACCCGGTCCTGCTTCGCCACTCCCACTCCCTCCAGGAGTCGCCGGAGACCCTGGGAACCAGCGGCGGGAGCCGGCGGGAGTTCGACGCGCAACAGCGCCAGGATCACCCCGGTGCAGCTCACCGTGCTGAGCAGGAACACCCACGATGGTCCCCACTGCGAGTAGATCACCGAACCGATCGCCGGCCCTATCACCCGCGATGCGTTCATCTGCACGGAGTTCAAGGCGATGGCGCCGGAGATGTCCCGTCGTGGCACGAGGATCGGAACCACCGCGCCGAAGATCGGCGCGTACAGCGCTCGGCCGGTACCGATGCAGAACACCACCAGGACGAGCAGGGCGCGGTTGGGTGACTCGGGCATGGTGACAAACGCGAGGATCAGGGAGAAGACGCCCTGCTGCACGCTCAACGCCATCAGCACCTTCCGCCGGTCGAAGGAGTCGGCGAGCATCCCGCCCACCACCGAGAACAGCAGCAGCGGGCCCAGCTGCGCGGCGGCCACGATGCCGACGAACAGCGCCGATTCGGTGAGGGTGTAGGCGAGGGCACCGAGCACCACGTTCTGCATCCACGTCCCGATGTTGGATGCGAAGGCGCCGAGGTAGACGGTGCGAAACGTCCGGTGCTGGAGGGCCGCGCGCGCGGTGCCGGGGCGGGGTCCGGCGCTCTCGGTCACGACTTCGGAGCGTACGGTCGGTCGCCGGGTCCGGCCGAATCACATCCGTTCGTGTGAGCCGCGACCGGCAGCGGGACCCGGCCCAGGGGTACGGTCGGCGTCAGTGGACGCCCGCCCCGAGCCCAAGATCGCGGTACTGCCCAAGACCGCCGACTGGATCGACCACGCGGTCACCTCGGCCGGCGGGTTTCTGGTGGCCCCCGAGGTCGCGACGGCCCTGGTCTGGACCACCCACAGCGCGCCCGACGACCTGGCCCGGGCCGTGGAGGCCGCACCACGCCTGGAGTGGGTGCAGCTGCCCTGGGCCGGGGTGGAGCCCTACCTCGACGTCATCAGGTCTCACACCCACATCCACTGGACCTGCGCCAAGGGCGTCTACGCCGAACCGGTGGCGGAGCACGCGCTGGCCCTCCTGCTCGCCGGCTTCCGGCACCTGGGGGCCTACGCACGAGCCGAGTCGTGGGGCCGCGGAGAGGGACGGAACCTGTTCGACGCCCGGATCACGATCCTCGGCGGCGGTGGCATCGCTCACGACCTCATAAACCTGCTGCGGCCGTTCCGCTGTGAGATCACGGTGGTGCGCAACCACCCCGAGCCGATGGACGGCGTGGTCTGCGTGCTGGGCGCCGACCGCGTCGACCAGGCGATGGAGGGCGCTCACGGGGTGGTGATCGCCCTGCCGATGCTGGAGTCGACGCGCGGTGTGGTGGGGGCCGAACAGCTAGCGCTGCTGGCGCCGGGTGCGTGGGTGATCAACGTGGGTCGGGGCGAGCACATCGTCACCGACGCGCTGGTGGATGCCCTCGACAGCGGTCGGCTGGGCGGCGCCGGCCTCGACGTCACCGATCCGGAGCCCCTTCCCGACGGGCATCCGCTGTGGGGACGCCCCAACGTGATCATCACCCCCCACACCGGCAACACCCGCGAGATGGCCCGGCCGCTGCTGTCGCGGCGCATCCGCGAGAACGTTCGGGCCTACTCCACCGGCGAGCCGCTCGTCGGCACCGTCGACCCGGTGCTCGGGTACTGACCGGACGACCAGCCCCGGTCTCGCGGGCGCCCGGTTCGCCGGAGGCATAGCGTCGCGCCATGGACTTCCGTCGTGACTCCGTCGAGACCCTCGTCGACAAGGTGCAGAGCCGGCAGGTGTCGGCCCGTGAGCTCACGGAACTGGCCCTCGATCGCATCGAGGACATGAACCCTACGATCGGCGCGTTCGTGGCGCTCGACGCCGACTCGGCCCTCGCCCAGGCGGCCGACATCGACGAGCGGGTGGTGCGTGGCGACGACGTCGGTCCGCTCGCCGGGATCCCGCTGGGCGTGAAGGACACCGAGGACGCCATCGGGTTCCGCACCACCCAGGGGTCCAGGCTGTTCGCCGACGGTCCGGTGTCTGAGCGTGATTCGATCCTGGTGGAGCGCTTGAGGCAGGCCGGCTGCGTGATCGTCGGCAAGACCAACACGCCCGAGCTGGCGTGGAAGGGCGACACCGACAACATGGTCTTCGGTCGCACCGCCAACCCGTGGTCGACCGAGCGCTCGGCCGGCGGCTCGTCGGGAGGTTCGGCAGCGGCGGTGGCGGCGGGCATGGTCCCGCTGGCCACCGGGTCCGACGGCGGTGGGTCGCTGCGGATCCCGGCCTCGCTGTGCGGGTTGAGCACCATCAAGCCGTCGCTCGGGCGGGTTCCGGTGGGCGGGCCGCACCCGCCGGGGTGGGCAGACCTCTCCTCCAAGGGGGTCATGACCCGCACGATCCGCAGCACCGCTCTGGCGCTCGACTGCTCGATCGGGCCGGACCCGACCGACCTCCGCGCCTTGCCCATGCCGGAGCAGTCGTGGTTCGACGCTCTCGACGACGTCCACGCTCCTCGCCGGGTGGTGTGGTCGCCCACCCTCGGCTACGCCGTGGTCGACCCCGAGATCCGGGCGATCTGCGAGAAGGCGCTCGGAGCGCTGGAAGCAGCGGGGACAGAGGTGGTGGTGGTCGACGACGTGTTCGACCGCGATCCCTCCCTGGAGTGGCTCACCCTCTCGGTGGC
>JAAZBK010000424.1 GCA_012513855.1 Acidimicrobiales bacterium | reverse complement strand
TTGTCGTAGACCTCCTGTGGGGTTCCCACCTGCTGGAGCTTGCCCATCGACATCACCGCCACCCGGGTGGCCATGGTCATGGCCTCCACCTGGTCGTGGGTGACGTAGACCACCGTGGTGCCCACCCGCTTGTGCAGGTCGACGAGTTCGATGCGGGTCTGGGCCCGCAGCTTGGCGTCGAGGTTCGACAGCGGCTCATCCATCAGGAACGCCTGCGGCCGGCCCACGAACGCCCGGGCCAGGGCAACGCGCTGGCGCTGACCGCCCGACAGGGCCGCGGGCTTGCGACCGAGGTAGGGCTCCAGGTCGAGCACCCGGGCCGCCTCGGCCACCCGCTCGGCCCGCTCGGCGCCGGTGAGCTTCCGCACCGGCTTGTCGTCCCCGTCGACGGCGTACTTGCGGACCAGCAGCGGAGACTCGATGTTCCGCTTGACCGTCATGTGCGGGTACAGCGCGTAGCTCTGGAAGACCATCGAGATGTCTCGCTCGGCCGGCTCCACCTCGTTCACGACCCGGTCGCCGATCAGGAGGGTCCCCGCGGTGATGTCCTCCAGCCCGGCGATCATCCGCAAGGCCGTCGACTTGCCGCAGCCCGACGGGCCGAGGAGCACCATGAACTCCCCGTCGCGGATCTCCAGGTTCAGGCTGTCGACCGCCGTCACTTCGCCGTACTTCTTCGTTACGTCCCGGAACGTGACGCCGGCCATCCATCCTCCAGAGGTCGATTCCGTGCCGGATCGTAGGCACCCACGGTGAAGTTCGCGTAGCCAACGGTGACCGTGGGCTGAACGGAGGGCCAACCGTCGCGTGGTCTCCAGCCGTTCGAGGCGCACGAACACCAGGTCCGGGAGGATCGCCCCTGCCACTCGACCGCTCCCCTACATTCGTCGATCCCCCCGTCCGCCTTCCTCAGATCCCGCAGCACCGCCATGTCGAAGACCTCCGCTCCCACCGACCTCACGTTCTCGCCGGCAGTCGAACACCTCTACCGGTCGTTCGCCGCTGTGCCGTTCCGGCCCCACATGCCGCGCTGCGCCCACTGCGTCAGCGACGCCGACGTGGCCCAGCTGGGCGACGACGTCCGCAGCCTCGCCCCCGACCTGGTGGCCCGCTTCGTCACCAAGTCCGGTACCACCTGGGGCGAGGCCGCCGATCTTCGAAGGGTGGCGCCAGCTGCCCTCCACCTGGCGGCCGACCAGCAGCTCCCGGTGAACCGGTGCGTGGTCCTGCACCAGCTCGCCGCCGCATCGTGGGCCGACTGGCCACCCCACGAGGTCGACGCGGTCCTCCGGTTCCTGGTGGCCGAGTGGGAACGCCTGCTCCTGGTCCCGCCCCGCCCCGGAGCCTTCGCCCACCGCTGGCTCCGACAGACCGCCACGGTCACCGACGACATCGAGCCGTTCCTCGACGCGTGGCAGCGCGGGCTCTCCCAACCGGCCGGCCCGGCCGCGGTCCACCTCGCCGTCCTGCTGGTCAACAGCGAGCTACGGCCCGACTTCCCCGCCACGGTCGCCGACCTATTCGAGCCGGCGAGCGTCGCGGTAGCGACGGTCGGCAGCGGAGCCGGCACCACCTTCGCCGGCGACGCCCCCTCGCCCGGCCGGGCCCAGCGGTTGGCGACGTGGCTCGCCGAGCCGTCCACCGAGGCCCACCTCGTCAGAGCCGCCTCCGACCTGGCCCACACCTCTGACGCCCGGCGCCTCACGCTCGCAGTCGACCGGCTGCGTCGCTTCCGGGTGGCGAAGAACCGCGCCGGCTGACACGGTCCAACGACGAAACCGGGGCCCCACCGCAGCTCGCCCACCTGGTGGCAGGTATCGTCCGCGCCCGATCCCACATCCGACGACCCTCTCGGGACCATGGCCGAGCCCGACCTGATCCGACTCCTGCTCACCACCCCCTGGCCGGAGGTCCCTGCGTGCCTGGCGCGCCACGAGGCCGAGGCGCAGTTGCTGAGCGACGAGGCGCTCGACCGCCTCCGGTCACGGATGCCGGACACCGGAATGAGGTCCGGCCACCCTTCCGCCGCCGACGCGTGGATCCTCTTGGTGCTCTTGCGTCAGGGCGGCCGGGAACTGGCCATCCACCACCTCCGGTTCGTGCACTCGTCCTCCGCGGTGCCCTTCACGACCTCTGTCGACGATCGCGAAGACCTCCTCACCGAAGCGCTCATCAGCGGGCTCATCGTCACCGATGCCCTGCGGACGCCGGTCCTGGTCGATCAGCTGGTCGCCCTGACCGAAGCCGCCGAGGAACTCGAGCAGGCATCCACCCAGCTCATGGCGCTGGTGGCCACCACCCGATCCACCGCGTTCACCCTCACCGGCGACATCGCCCACGCCGACCGATCCATCGACGCGTTCCGCACCGTCGTCGCTCCCCCCGACGGCATCGGACCCCTCCGCGACAGCGGCCTGACCGGTGCCCGCTCGGCGCTGGCGCTGCTCCTGGCCGCCCGTGACCGGGCCACCACCAGACCCGGGTCGGACCACGACGACCTGCTGGAGGCGATCGCCATCGCCCGGGCGTCGGCCTCGCTCGAACCACCGCTGCGAGATGAGGACGAGCTGGCCGCCAACACCCTGCTGACCCTCCTGGCCGAGCTCTACCAGGTGACCGACGACGTGGCCGTGGTCGACGATGCGCTCGCCGTGCTCGATCGGATCGCCGACCGGCCTCCCACGGTGGGCCAGCTGGCGGCTCGGGTCCTGTGGCTCCAGCTCCGCTACGACGGATCGAACGACGTCGACGACCTCACCCGAGCACTCCTGACCGTCGACGAGGCCCTGACGCGAGCGGTCACCGAACCGCCGGCCACCGAGACCGGCCACCACGACGACGTGCCGTGGCTGCGAAGCGCTCGGCGCCACATCCTCCTCGCGCTGTCGGATCTGAGGAAGCGCCCCGGCGAGGGCACCGATCCGACCTGACCGGCTGGAGCGTTCCCGTCACATGAGCTCCACCCGCGGTGTCTACTGGACATGAGTGGAGGTGGAGCGGTCGATGAGCAGCGCTGACGACGGGAGCGGCCGTTCGGGCCGCGAGCTGTTCGCCGATCTGTACCCACGCCTTCGCCGGGTCGCCGCGGTGGCCGCACCGTCGGACCTGGATCCCGACGACCTGTTGCAGGAGGCCCTGGCGCGAGTGCTCCGGCACAGCGACCTGGGCGACCTCGACCACCCCGAGGCATACCTGCGACGCACCATCGTGAACGTGGCCTCGAACCACAACCGGAGCAGGGGCCGGGAGCGGCGGGCGCTCATCCGCGTCGCCCACGCCGCCGGCACCGACGCCGATGCGGTCGACCCCTACCCGAGCGACCTGGCCCTGCTGGACGAGCTGAACACCGAGGACCGAGTGGCCGTCTACCTCGCCGACGTCGAGCGACGCCCCGCGTCGGAGGTGGCCGACGCCCTGGACATCTCGACGGTGGCGGTACGGGCCCGCCTGTCCCGGGCCCGGCGACGCCTGCGAGAGGTGCTGGCCGCGTCGGCGGAGGCCACTTCCGAAGGAGGAGCACGATGAACGATCGCAACGCCGAGACCGCCCTTCGGGCCCTGGCCGACCGGGGATCCCCGCGGGATCCCGGCCAGCTGTACGACGAGGCTCTCGCCCGGAGCACGACCCTCGACGTCGACCTCTCCAGCTCAGACGGAGCCCAGCGAAGCCCGGTGCGGTCCCGGTCGCGCTACATCGCCGCAGCAGCCGCCGTCTTGGTGGTCGCCGGCATCGGCGGCGCGGCCTGGCTGAACCGCTCCGATGACGACTCCGTAGAGCAGCTGAACACCGACGGATCGGTCTTCTGCCAGGTGATGGCCGGGCCAATCGCGGAAGGTGAGGCGGACGCCTTGGTGTACCTGGACCCAGATGCCTCCGCTGCCGACGTCGAGCAGGTGGAAGAGGCGCTGATGGACCTGCCCGGGTTCGCGGATCTCCACTACGTGGACGATGAGGAGACGTGGGCAGCTTTCCAGGACATCTTCGAAGGCGACGAAGCGATGCTCGAAAGCGTCCGACCGGAACAGCTCCCGACGTCGTTCCAGCTCACCTTCCGCGAGTTCGACGGCGCAGCCAAGGCCGCACTTCGCGACGAGATCCAGCGGCTCGGGGACCTCGTGTACGACTTCAGCGCCCGCAGCGAGGAGTTGGACCGCCGGCTGGTGGACCACGTCGGCCTCATCGGATACCTGGCCGACCACAGCACCACCTACGCCTGGAACCAGGGCTTCCGATCTGTGGTCGCCGACCGGTTCGAGGAGATCCTGGCCGGCGGCGAACCGGTCGACGCGGGGCTCCGCTACGACCTCGGGGAGGTCCAACGATTGGTGACCACGGACTTCGAGCGGATCAGCCCGCCGGAACGGACCGCGGCAGCCGAGGCCGCGGCCAGGCTCGTCGAACGAGCGGAGACCGGTTGCGGCCTGGTGGTCGACGACGACTTCGGTCTGGGGCTGGGCGGCGAGTCGGTGACGGCCATCGAGCCGATGCCGACCACCACGTCGGGCACGGCCGGCACCTGGCCGACCACCACGTCGGGCACCGCCGGCGACTGAGCAAGCCAGGCGCCCGCCGGGAGGGGGCGGGCCACGCGGCGCCTCGGGCAGAACGTCACCGGCACGGCCGCGATTCGCCCGTGGCGACCGCTCGGGCGGCGTCGGCGGTCAGACCGAGGCGGCGATGGCGTCGAGGTACACCCAGCGCTTCTCGTGGCGGACGAAGCGGCTGACCTCGCGCAGCTCCCGGGCTTCGCCGCCGCGCTCGTAGGACGCCACGAACTCGACCACTCCCTCCTGGTCGAACGGACCACCGCTGGAGCCGAGGATCTCGAGCCCGGTCCAGCGCTGGCCGTCGACGAAGCGAACGTGGTCCGGCCGGGTGGTGGGGTGCCACGAGTGCAGCAGGTAGCCCTCGTCGCCCACCGCGAAGGCGGAGTAGCGCGACCGCATCAGCTCTTCGGCGGTGACGGCGCCGGTAGCCCGCGAGTGCAGCCGCCCGCAACAGGCCCCGTACTCGGCCCCGCTGCCACAAGGACACCGCGTCGGCCCGGTCCCCTCGACCTCGCGCCCCAGATTCGACGTCATCCCCCGATCATCCCACCCGTGCGACCGCTCACCCCACGCGCCCGCGGGCAAAACGTCACCCTCACACCCACCGTTTGCCCGCGGCTACCGCACCGGCGTCGCCCGCGGGCAGAACATCGCCATCACCCCCACCGTCTACCCGCCCCCGCCCGATCCCCGCCCGCGGGCAAAACGTCATCGTCACACCCACCATCTGCCCGCGTCCCGCCCATCCCACGCCCTCGCGGGCAGAACGTGCGCATCACACGCACCGTTTGCCCGCGCCCGCCCCACGGGACGCGCTCGCGGGCAAAACGTGAGTGTCACGCGAACCGTTTGCCCGCGACGACTGCTCGGGCGGCGCCGGCGGGGTCAGGAGCGGGCGACCTCGCCGTGGTGCTTGCAGCGGCCGATGTAGCCGGCGGGGCTGACCCTTACGGCGAGCCGGGTCCCGCAGGTCGCGCAGAACCGGGGCGGGTCCAGCTCGCGCCCACAGCCCGCGCACTCCGACGACGGCCTTCCGCACGAGGTGCAGTGCAGCGCCGAGCCCGTCGAGCCGGTCGAATCGGTCGAGCCGGCTGAGTTGCTCACGTCGCTCACGTCGCTCGACGTCGATCCGGTGGGCGTGGGTCCGACGCGTTGGCTCAGATGACCTTGCTCAGCACGCCGATGGGCATGTGGAGGTCTTCGAGCATCTGGAGGTCTTCGGTGGGCGTGCGGCCCAGCGTGGTGAGGTAGTTGCCGACGATGAGGGCGTTGATGCCCGACGTCATGCCCAGCGCCTGGAGCTCCCGCAGCGTGATCTCGCGGCCGCCGGCGTAGCGGAGGATGACGGTGGGCAGGGCGAGACGGAACATGGCGATCCAGCGGATGGCCTCCAGCGCGCCCACCACCGGGGCGTCGGCCAGGGGCGTGCCGGGACGCGGGTTGAGGAAGTTGATCGGGACCTCGGTGGGCTCCACGGCGCGCAGCTCGCTCAGGAGCTCGAGCCGCTGGTCGACCGACTCGCCCATCCCCAACAGCACGCCGCAGCACAGCTCCATGCCGTTCTGGCGGACCAGCTCGCAGGTGTGCTGGCGGTCTTCCCACGAGTGGGTGGTGACAACCTTGGAGAAGTGCGACCGGGCGGTCTCCAGGTTGTGGTTGTAGCGGTGGACACCGCCCTCGGCCATGCGCCGGGCCTGGTCGTCGGTGAGGATGCCGGCCGACACCGCCAGGTTCAGCCCGGTGTCCTCGCGGATGATCGGCACCAGCTCCATGATGCGATCCATGGTCCGCTCGTCGGGACCCTTGATGGCCAGCACGATGCAGAACTCCGACGCACCCAACTCCGCCGTCTCCCGGGCCGCGGCGAGCACCTCGTCGGTGTCGAGGAACGGGGTGGCCTTCACCGGGGTGTCGAACGACGCCGACTGGCTGCAGAAGTGGCAGTCCTCGGGGCAGCCGCCGGTCTTGACCGAGAGGATGCCCTCGACCTCGACCTCGGGACCGCACGAGCCGAGGCGGACCTCGTGGGCCAGCGCGGCGAGCGATGGCACGGACTCGTCGGGCACGTGGGCCAGCACGTCGAGCTCCTCGGCGGTGAGCTGCCGGCGCTCATCGAGCAGGGCAACCTCGGCGGCCCGGATGGCCTGCCTGGCCGCCGCGGCGTCGATCGACGGACGGCTCGACCGAGCCGGCGCCGGACGAGGCGAGATCGAGACCGGCTGCATCGTGTCTGACATGGGGACCGAGGTTACCGATGAGCAGGAAGACGACCCCAACCCACCTGGACCAGCGGGGCTTGGCTTGCGTTGGGCCATGGATCCCCCATCGAGTTCCTCTGGCGGTGTGACCATCCACACACGAACGGATGGCACGTGGAACCATGTAGATGATTCTGGCGGCATCTCGCCGAAGTGGCCCGCGTCACATCCGGGCCGTTCGAACCATTCACGATCGAACAACTGCGTCCGATTGAGACGTTGAAGACTGCCGTTCGGGCGTCGCCCGGGGGGAATCGGGCCATCCAGAGGGGATGCGACGAGACGATGAGCCAGAAGAGCACCAGCCCCGCACCAGCGAAGCAACGGGTGCCGATCCCGATCCGCCTGAAGCTCCTCGGGTCGGTGGTGGTGCCGCTCGTGGCCGTGGCGGTGATGTGCTACATCCAGGTCGACCAGGCCCGTGACCACGTAGATGAGGTCGAGGTGGAGACCGCCCTGGCCAGCGTCACGCTCCAGCCTGGCGGCCTCGTCGACGCGCTCATCACCGAACAGGGCGATGCCACCGTGTCGCTCCTCGGCCTGAGGGAGACGTCTCCGATCCCCACCGAGAACTTCGACGCGTCGATGCAGGACACCGACGAGGCCATCGCCAACTTCCGACAGGCGCTCGATGCGGGCGGTCCGGTGGCCCAGGAGGTGTTCGCGTCGACCATCGCCGGGATCGAGACCGAGATCGACGCGCTGCGCGCCGAGTTCCACCGCATCCAGGAGGAGACCGGCGACCAGAGCCCCCTCGTCAACCTGGTGCCGGTGCTCGAGAACCTGTACCCGACCTACTCCGAGATCATCGAGGACGTCGTCGCAGCCAACGATGAACTGGAGCGGGTGATATCCGACCCGGGCATGCGATCGGCAGCGCAGACCTTGAGCGCGGTGCACCTCATCAACTTCAACACCAGCCGCCTCACCAGTGCGGTGGGCACATCGATCCTCCGCACCGGCAACGAAGCCCGCGACCCGGTGGTCCGGTACCTGGCCGAGTTCGAACGATCGCTGGCGCTCGTGCACCCCGATCCAGAGCTTCCGTGGTTCGAGGCGGCGGATGCGGTCGTGCAGAACCCCAACTTCGAGCAGCTGGTCAGCCGGGCCCACGACTTCCTCCAGACCGGCGAGATCGATCTGGAGGCCTACATCGCCCTGAACCCCGGTGGCGAGACCCGCGAGACGTCCCCGCTCGGCAGCACCCAGAAGCTGGCCCAGGACACCAACCAGGGCCTGGCGAACATGATCAACAGCCAGCTCGACGATGCCCGCGCCGAGCAACGCCGCTACACCATCCTCGCCATCGGCACCCTCATCCTGGCCACCGGTGCGGCCCTCCTGATCGCCCGGTCGATCCTCAAGCCCATGCGCAAGCTCACCGACCAGGCCGAGGAGATGGCTTCGGTGAGCCTGCCGGCCGCGGTGGCAGGGGTGCTCGAGACCCCGCCCGACCAGGACGTCGTCGTCCCCCAGCTCGCGCCGGTCAAGGTCACGTCGCGAGACGAGCTCCAGACGGTCGCCACCGCTCTCAACCACGTCCAGTCGTCGGCACTCGACCTGGCGGTCGAGCAGGCCACCCTGCGTCGCAACATCGCCGACTCGTTCGTCAGCCTCGGTCGTCGCACCCAGAACCTCATCTCGCTGCAGCTGGAGCTGATCACCAACCTCGAGCGAGACGAGGCCGACCCCGCCCAGCTCGAGTCGCTGTACCGCCTCGACCACCTGGCCACGCGCGCCCGCCGCAACGCCGAGTCGCTCGTGGTGCTCGGTGGCACCGCGTCCGAGCAGGCCGGGGGCGCCCCGGTGGCGATGACCGACGTCGTCCGTGCCATGCTCAGCGAGGTCGAGGCCTACCAGCGCGTCGACATCACCGGCATCGACGATGCCTTCGTGCCCGGCCGGTCGGCGGCCGACTCCATCCACCTCCTGGCCGAACTGGTGGAGAACGGCCTCTCGTTCTCGCCCCCGAACACGATGGTCGAGGTCAACGGCCGTCGGGACCAGCAGGGCTACACCATCACCGTCACCGACCACGGCGTGGGCATGACCGAGGATCGCCTCGTCCAGGCCAACCGTCGCCTCGCCGACAACGAGTCCTTCACCGTGGCGCCCTCCCGCTACCTGGGGCACTACGTCACCGGCAAGCTGGCCGCCCGAGTCGGAGCCCGCGTCTCGCTGGCCAGCGGCGAAGGTGGCGGCGTGGTGGCCACGGTCTTCCTGCCGTCGAGCGCGCTCGTGAGCGACATCAAGGCTCAGGCCGAACCGAGGCCGCCTGCCGTCACCCCGACCAGCAGCGATCCGGACGGGTCCGGAGACGTCGCCACCCACGGGGTCGACGACCCGACGGGCGTGGATGCCGATGGCGAGCCGGGCCGCAACGTGAAGGTCGACGGTCGCCCGCCGGCCTTCGCCGGCTCCGCCGAGCAACAGGCTCAGAGCGCGGTACCCGCGGCCGCTGCACCTTCGCATGCGCCTGCCGATGGCGCACCTGCGTCTTCGCCCGCCGAACCCGAGCCCGATCGGGAGGTGGAGCTCACCGGCAGCGGACTCCGCAAGCGGGTCCCGGGCGTTCACGCCCAGGCCGTCCGCGAACGGAGCCCGCTCCTCCGCAGCGCCGCCGCTCGAACCGCCGAGCAGGCACCGCTGGGGGCCGAGACCACCCCGCAGGCTGCCGAGAACCTGGCAAGCTTGCTGGGCCAGTACACCTCAGGGCTTGAGCGCGGTCGTGAGGACCACGCCGACAACCTCGCCAACACGGAGCAGACCGAGTGAGTGAGCTCAGCAGCAACGCGCAGGACTTCAACTGGCTGATCGACGACTTCGTCAAGAGCACAGCGGGCGTCACCGACGCCATCGCGGTGTCGAGCGACGGACTGCTCATCGCCAGCTCCAAGTCTCTCGCCCGGGAGGACGCCGAGCAGGTGGCCGCCATCGTCACCGGCATGGTCTCGCTCTCGGAAGGAGCAGCCCGCTCGTTCGGGTTCAACGGCCTCCAGCAGGTCATCGTCTCCATGCACGGCGGCTACATGTTCGTGTCGTCGATCTCGCTGGGCAGCGCGCTGGGCGTGGTGGCCACGAGCGGATGCGACATCGGCCTGATCGGCTACCAGACCTCGCTGCTGGTGGAGAAGACCGGCGAGCTGCTCACCCCCGAGCTCATCGCCGAGCTGCGGGTCTCGGTCATCGCCTGACCCGACGGGACGACGAGGAAGCACCGACGGAACGGTCCAGGTCCGCCGGCGCCCCTCCGGTCACGGCACGAGCTTCCCGGTTCAGCCCCGGACGAGGTCGGTGACCACCTTCAGGTGATCGGGGGTTCCGCTCACCAGCAGCGTGGTCATGCAGGTCTTGCGCCACTTCTCGTCGAGCTCCTCGCGCACCTTCTCCAGCGGGCCGACCATGGCGACGTCCTCCACCAGCGCCAGCGGCACCTTGGCGAGGGCCTCGTCCTTGCGGCCCGACAGGAACAGGTCCTGGATCTCCTCCACCGCATCGCCGTAGCCCATGCGGGCGAACACGTTGGCGTGGAAGTTGACCTCCTTGGCACCCATGCCGCCGATGTAGAAGCCGAGGAACATGCGCACCGCGTCGGCCGCCCGCTCGATGTCGTCGTCGATCACGATGCTCACCATGTTCGGCACCTCGAAGGTGTCGAGGGACGTATGGCGGGCCCCGGGGCGAGCGAAGCCTTCCGCGAGGTTCTCGCGGTACTCGACGTCGAGGTCGGGTGACAGGAAGATCGGCAGCCAGCCGTCGCAGATCTCCGCGGCGAGCGCCACGTTCTTGGGACCCTCGGCACCCAGGAGGATCGGCAGGTCTGCCCGCAGCGGGTGGGTGATCGACTTGAGCGGCTTGCCCAGCCCGGTGGTGCCCTCCCCCAGCTTCGGGAGCTGGAACTGCTCGCCCTGGTGCTCGACCGGGGCCTCGCGGGCCAGGACCTGCCGGATGATGTCGACGTACTCTCGGGTGCGGGCCAGGGGCTTGGGGTAGGGCTGTCCGTACCAACCCTCGACCACCTGGGGACCCGACGCACCGAGTCCGAGCATGAAGCGACCGTTGCTGAGGTGGTCGAGCGTGAGGGCCGACATGGCCGTGGCCACGGGTGTGCGGGCCGACATCTGGCACACCGCGGTGCCGAGGTTGACCCGGGATGTGTTGGAGCCGTGCCACGCCAGGGGGGTGAAGCAGTCGGACCCGTAGGCCTCGGCCGACCACACCGAGTCGAAGCCGAGATCCTCCGCAGCCTTCACCATCTCGTCGTGGCCCACCGGCGGTGTCGCGAACCAGTAACCGAGGTGGAGTCCGAGCTTGAGGTCGTCTGTCATGGGCGCACCGTATCCCGACGCCATCGACCACGACGGCCAGAAACGAGAACGTGTTCTAGTTGCGCCCGGTAGGGTTCCGCCCCATGACGATGCCGACCGACATCGGGGTCATAGACCTCATGTTGGACTTCCCGAGCCCCGACCAGCGCGACTGGTACCAGTTCCTCAAGCCTCAGCTCCGCGAGGACTCGAAGGACTTCGAGTTCCCGGTGGAGTACATGTTCAAGGACGTGCCCCACGTCGACGGCGGCCCCGACCCGGTGGGGGCCACCCTGGCGCTCATGGACCACCACGGCATCGACAAGGCCATGATCGGGGTGAGCACCGACTCCAGCGCCACCCCCGGCATGGGCCCCAACGGGGGACCTGGTGCAGGACGGGGTCTACGAGCGGTGCAGGACCACCCCGACCGCTTCTTCGGCTGCGCCAGCGTCGACCCGAACCGAGGGGTGGAGGCGGTCCGGGACCTGGTGAAGGCCTACGAGACGCTCGGCATCAAGTCGGCCCAGGTGTTCCCGGCCGGCCTGCTTCCCCAGGTCGCCATCAACGACGCGAAGTTCTTCCCGATCTACGCCAAGTGCGTGGAGCTCAACATCCCGATCTGCGTCACCACCGGGATCGCCGGCCCCCGGGTGCCCTCGGCTTGCCAGGCCACAGAGCTGATCGACGACGTCTGCTACCAGTTCCCCGAGCTCAAGTTCGTGATGCGCCACGGGGCCGAGCCGTGGGCCGACCTGGCGGTGAAGCTGCTGCTGAAGTGGCCCAACCTGTCGTACTCCACCTCTGCCTTCGCCCCGCGGTACTACCCCACCGAGATCGTCGACTTCGCCAACACCCGAGGGGCCGACAAGGTGATGTACGCCGGCTACTTCCCGATGGGCCTGAGCCTCGACCGGATCTTCGCCGAGCTGCCGGGCGTACCGTTCGAGGCCGGCGTGTGGCCCAAGTTCCTGCGTGAGAACGCGGTGCGCGTCTTCGACCTCTGAGCGCGCCTTCCCGACCTGCGGTCGGAGCAGCAGCCGAAGGAGCGCTGGTACCCGGGCGCGTGGCTAGAATAGAACGTGTTCTAGTTTTTGCCGTTTGTCAGGAGCGACCGATGAGCACCGTCGAAAGCCGCTATCCCTTCTCGATGCCCTCAGGATGGTTCGCCGTCGCCGAGTCGCCCGACGTCGAGATCGGCCAGACCAAGGCCATCTACTACTTCGCCACGCACCTCGTGCTGTGGCGCGACGAGACCGGCGAGGCTCACGTCCAGGACGCCTTCTGCCCCCACCTGGGCGCCCACCTCGGCCACGGCGGTTCGGTCGACGGTTGCCAGGTCGTGTGCCCGTTCCACGGTTGGAAGTTCGACGGCGAGGGCAACAACACCGAGATCCCCTACTCCGACCGCACCAACAAGAAGGCCAGGATCCGCAGCTTCCCCACCCTGGAACGCAACGGGTTCGTGTACGCCTGGTACCACCCGAACGACGAGCCCCCGACCTGGGAGGTCGAGGCCGTCGCCGACATCGACAGCGACGAGTTCTACGGCCCCAAGCGGTGGACCCAGGTGGTCCAGGCCGGCATCCAGGAGATGGGCGAGAACGCGGTCGACTCGGCCCACTTCCGCTACGTGCACAACGTGGCCGACGTACCCGAGATCATTCGCTACGAGCCCGACGGCCACCGCTCCTACATGGAGTCGAACCAGAAGTTCCCAACCCCCCGCGGCGTGGTGAACGGCCAGATCAACAGCACGGCCGACGGTCCCGGCGTGAGCATCGTGCGGTTCAACGGCATCATCGACACGCTCCTGGTGACCGCCTCGACGCCGATCGACCCCAACCAGACCCAGACACGCTTCAACTTCTACGTCCGCAGCCTGGGCGACGAGGCCACCAACTCTTCGGTGGGAGACGCCTTCGCCAACGAGGTGATCAAGCAGTTCACCGAGGACATGCCGATCTGGGAGCACAAGGCCCACATCGTCCGGCCTGCCCTGGCCGACAACGACGGGCCCTTCATGAAGTTCCGCAGGTGGTACTCCCAGTTCTACGCCGGCCAGTCCGAGACCGAGACCCCCGTGAGCGTCGAGCGCACCGTGTTCCCGCCTCCGTACTGGCCCGACAAGATGGACGAGGTCCCGGGCAAGGGAACCGCTTCTGTGAAGCACGGCGGCTCGGCCCTCTGAGCCAGCGGCACGCCGTCTGACCGGGGTCGGGCCGACGCCGGTCGCCGATCCGATACGTTCACCAGACCGGACGACCGCGACCCGCCGTGGCCCGGACACCAGAACCGATGAGCCCGCCCCAGCCCGACCTCGTACTGGTCATGACCGACCAGCAACGCCACGACCAGGTGGGTTGGGTCACCGGATCCCCCGTGCGCACCCCCACGCTCGACCGGCTGGCAGCCGGTGGGGTGATCTTCGATGCCTGCTACAGCAGCTCCACCACCTGCGTGCCGGCCCGCACCTCGCTGATGACCGGCCGGCTGGACCACCGCGTGGCCACCGGCCCGAACCGGGCCCTGGTGCCCGGCACCCCCACGGTGGCCACCCTCCTGCGCGACGCTGGCTACCAGACGGCGCTCGTGGGGAAGATGCACTTCACCCCCATGCGAGCCGACCACGGGTTCCAGCACATGGAGGTGGCCGAGCACTTCACGGCGTACCCGGGCGACCCCGGGGGCTGGGCCGAGTACGACCACTACCACGACTTCCTCCACGAGCGGGGGCTGCCCGACTGGCGCTTCGAGGTGGCCGGGGGCACCGCGGCTCCCTATCCGTTCCCGGCCGACAGCCACCCGACGTCATGGGTCAGGGATCGGGCCATCGACGTGTTGGAGCGACGCGACCCGCAGCGTCCGCTGCTGCTGGTGGTCTCGTTCCCCCACCCCCACCCTCCGCTCAACCCCACCGAGCCGTATGCGTCCATGTACGACCCCGCCCTCAGCGAGGTCGACCCGGACGACGCCGACCGCAACGCCGGTCTGCCCAACCTGTTCCGCCAGGAGATGGAGGCAGACGGACCCGATCACCGCCGGGTTAGGGCCGAACGGATAGAGCACCATCGCAGGGAGCTGGCGCTCACCTACGGATCGATCACCCAGATCGACGACGCCGTCGCCAGCCTGCTCCCCCACCTCGACCTGGAGCGTTCGCTGCTGTGGTTCACCGCCGACCACGGCGACTACGGGGGACGGCGCGGACTGGTGCGCAAGGTCCCGTGGATCCCCTTCGACGACCTGGCGCGGGTGCCCGGCTTCGCGGCCGGAGGCATGGTGTCTGGCGGGCGACGGATCACCGCGCCGGTCCAGAGCTACGACTTCGTGCCCACCGCCCTGGCCGCCGCGGGACTGGCGATGCCCTATCCCGAGCCCGACGCGGGCGACGGCGTCGACCAGCTGCCCGCCCTCACCGAGCCATCCGCCCCGCAGGATGACGACCGGGTGGTGATGTCGGCCTTCACCATGCACTGGCCGATGGCCCGGCGGGGTCGGTACAAGTACATCCGGGAGATGGGTTGGAGCGAGGAGGTCCTGTTCGACCTCGCGGTCGATCCGGGTGAGACCACCAACCTGGTGGGCCGGCCCGAGGTCGAGGACGTTCGCGCCGAGCTTGCCGCCGCGGTCGACGCCGAGTTGGCCGCGTCGACCATCCGCGAGGATCTCGACGCCGCCCTGGCCGAGGCGCTGGCCAACCATCCCGACTGACCAGGGCTTGTCGGACGACCGACCGGACTACGGCTTGGCTTCTCCTACGACCCACATGGCCCAGGGCCCAGCGGCCCGTTCGGCGAAGCCGAACAAGAGCGGCAAGCACGGTGGCTGACTCCGAGGCGCTAGCCGAGGAGCACGACCGACCGGTCTAG
>JAAZBK010000423.1 GCA_012513855.1 Acidimicrobiales bacterium | reverse complement strand
TTCCGACACGTCGGCCAGGACGTCGTCCTCCGATGCCAGCCGCCCGTCCCGGTAGACCCTCACGCACGCTGTCATCGGCACCAATCATTCACGACGCCGCCGGTGTTCACGCGTGATCCCACGGTCCGCTCGTGCGGCTGCCCGGCCGCCACGTCGACCGGCGCCCGCCACCGCGGAACGTGTGGGCATTTGACGGGCAGGCCACCGGTGGTTTGCCCACGCAATGGAACTGGCGCGGCGGCACAGCGGTCGCGTGGGCATTTGGCGGTTCGGAAACCGGTGGTTTGCCCACACGATGGGGTAGGGGTGAGCGACCGGGGCCGGCCACCGGTGCCGTCGGTCAGCGTCAGATCTGGCGCTCCTTGCCCTCCCAGTACGGGTCGCGGAGCTTGCGCTTGATGAGCTTGCCGTTGGGCTCGCGGGGAAGCTGGTCGACGAAGTCGATCGACCTCGGCAGCTTGAACTTGCCCATGCGGGTGGCGGCCCACTCGATGATCTCGGCCGCGAGCGCATCGCCGGCTTCGAAGCCCTCGTGCAGCTCCACGACGGCCTTGATCTCCTCGCCCCAGTCGGGGTTGGGGATGCCGAAGACGGCGACGTCCTGCACCGCGGGGTGGTTGATCAGCTCGCCCTCGATCTCGGCCGGGTAGATGTTGGCGCCGCCCGAGATGATCATGTCGGCCTTGCGGTCGCGCAGGAACAGGTAGCCGTCTTCGTCGACCTCGCCGAGGTCGCCCACCGTGAAGAAGTTCTCGATGCGGTTGGCGCTGGTCTTGCCCGAGTCGCCCTTGTACTCGAAGTCGGCGAGCAGCTGCATGTAGACGGTGCCGATCTGACCCGGGCCGAGCTGGTTGCGCTCGTCGTCGTAGATGCGGATCTCCGACCCCGGCCAGGGCAGGCCCACCGAACCGGGCTTGTCGAGCCACTCCTTGGCGGTGATGACGGTGCCGCCGCCTTCGGTGGCCGCGTAGTACTCCTGGATGGTGTCGCCCCACCACTCGATCATCCTGCGCTTGATCTCGTGGGGGCACGGGGCGGCGCCGTGGACCATGTTGCGCAGCGAACCCATGTCGTACTTGGAGCGCGTCTCCTCAGGGAGGTCGAGCAGGCGCACGAACTGGGTGGGCACCATGTGGCTGTAGGTGACCTCGTGCTTCTCGATGAGGCGCAGGCTGTCCTCGGGGGTCCACTTGTCCATGAGGACGACGCCGTGCCCCTGGTGCAGCGCGTTGCCGGTCCACATCAGAACCGCGGTGTGGTACAGCGGCGAGACCGTGAGGTGGACGTGGCCGTCGCGGGGCTTGATGCCGAACAGGTTGGGCAGGTAGCCGAGCAGCTCGCCCATGTCGGACGGGTCGATCACCGGCAGCGCCCGCTTCACGCCCTTGGGCCGGCCGGTGGTGCCCGACGTGTAGTGCATGGCGGCGCCGGTGGTGCGGTCGTCTGGCGCGGTGGCGGGCTGACCGTCGGACAGTTCGGCGTAGGAGCGGAACCCGTCGATCGAGCCGATGGCGAAGGCCCGGCCGTCGGCCCCGGGCCCGGTGGAGAACCCGGCCTCGGCGGCAGCGTTGACGGCGTTCTCGGCGAAGCGCTCGTGGGCCACGAAGGCCTTGGCGTCGGAATCTTCGAGGATGTAGGCGATCTCGGGGCCGACCAGGTGCCAGTTGATGGGGGTGACGTAGAGGCCGATCTGCAGGGCGGCCAGGTACGTCTCCATCAGCTCGATGCTGTTGGGCAGCAGGAGCGCGATGGTGTCGTTGGCCTGCAAGCCGAGGCTGCGCAGCCCGTGGGCGATGCGGTTGGATCGCTCCAGCAGCTCACCGGCGCTCAGCTCGGTGCCATCGGGGCCCACCAGGGCGAGTCGGTCAGGTTCGTTCTCGGCGAGGCGCCAGAATCCGAGTTCAGCCATG
>JAAZBK010000422.1 GCA_012513855.1 Acidimicrobiales bacterium | reverse complement strand
TTCCCCTACATCGAGGTGAAGAACGACTCCGCCCAGGTGGAGCACGAAGCCTCGACCTCGCGCATCGGCGAGGACCAGCTCTTCTACTGCCGCCAGCGGGGCATCTCCGAGGAGGAGGCCACAGCCATGATCGTCAACGGGTTCTGCCGCGACGTGTTCGACCAGTTGCCCATGGAGTTCGCCGTCGAGGCGCAGGCCCTCATGCGGGTGAGCCTCGAAGGGAGCGTCGGCTGATGCTGCACATCGATTCGCTCACCGCGTCGATCGACGGCAACCAGATCCTCAAGGGACTCGACCTCCACATCGGTCCCGGCGAGGTCCACGCGGTCATGGGACCCAACGGGGCGGGCAAGAGCACGCTGTCGGCGGTCCTGACGGGGCGCGACGACTACGAGATCACCGGCACGGTCACCTACAAGGGCGAGGACCTCCTGTCGCTGTCGCCCGAGGACCGCGCGGCGGCTGGCGTCTTCCTGGCCTTCCAGTACCCCACCGAGATCCCCGGCGTCGGCAACATGTACTTCCTCCGCACCGCGGTGAACGCGATCCGGGAGGCCCGGTCCGAGCCCACCATGGACGCGCGCGAGTTCCTCACCGCGGCACGGGAGCAGCTGGCCGCGCTCGAGATGGACCAGGCGCTCCTCAGCCGAGCCGTCAACACCGGCTTCTCCGGTGGCGAGAAGAAGCGCAACGAGATCCTCCAGATGGCCTTGCTGGAGCCGTCGTTCGCCATCCTCGACGAGACCGACTCGGGCCTCGACATCGACGCCCTGCGGGTGGTGGCGGCAGGCATCGAGCGGCTCCGCTCCCCCGAGCGGTCGATGCTGATCATCACCCACTACCCACGGCTGCTCGAACACGTCCGACCCGACCACGTCCACGTGCTCCAGGACGGCCGTATCACCCGCACCGGCGGCCCCGAGCTCGCCCACGAACTGGAGCAGGACGGCTACGGGACGCTCGAAGGAGCGATCTCGTCGTGACGGTCGTCGAACACGGGTCGAGCCTCGACGCACTCACCGCCATCGACGGCGATGCCGATTCGCTGCCGACCTGGCGGCGGGCACGGCGAGAGCAGGGCCTGGCGGCGCTGGCCGAAGCCGGACTCCCACAGCGTCGCGACGAGCCGTGGCACTACTTCCCCACCGCCAAGCTCACCGACCTGCTCGACGGGGCCGTCGCCCCCCGAAGCGCCGGTGCCCTGGACCCCGGCCAGGTCGACATCATGGCGGGCGACCTCGGCTGCTCCCGCCTCGTGTTCGTGAACGGCTTCCACGACGTGGGCGCATCGAGGCTCTCCCCCTCCGACGGCGTCACGGTGTCGGCGCTCAGCGCAGTCGCCGATTCCGACAGCGCGGACCACACCGGTCCTCCCTCCCCCTCGACGGCATCGGGCCGCACCGACGGGACGGTAGCGCTCAACGCCGCAGCCGCGGTCGACGGAGCGATGATCTCGGTATCGGCCGAGGCCACCGAGGCAACGATCCACGTCGTCCACGTGGCCGTGCCCGATGCCGACAAGACGTACGGCATCTTCCCCCACACGCTCATCTCCCTCGCCCCCGGCGCCACCGCCACGGTGGTGGAGAGCTTCATCGGCTTCCGTGGACCCGCGCTCGTCGACTCCGTCACCACCATCGATCTGGCCGAAGGGTCCCGTCTCGCCTACCACCGCCTGCAGTCCGAGGGACGTTCCACCGTCCACCTCGGCCGGGTCGATGCCGTGATCGGCGCGGGAGCCGACCTCACCACAACCTCGGTGAGCCTGGGCGCTGAGCTGTCCCGGACCGCGTTCGACGTCACCCTGGCGGGCGACGAATCCTCGGTGACGCTCGACGGCCTCTACCTGCCCAGGTCCGGCCAGCACCTCGACCACACCCTCACCGTCCAGCACTCCGCGAACCGGACCACCAGCGAACAGCGCTTCAAGGGCGTGGTCGACGACGACGGTCGAGGTTCCTTCACCGGTCATGTGATCGTCGATCCCGACACGGCGGGCACCACCGCCCACCAGAGCAACCACAACATCCTGCTCTCGTCGCGCGCCGAGGCCGACACGCGACCGTGGCTGGAGATCCTGGCCGACGACGTCCGCTGCACCCACGGCGCCACCGTCGGCCGGCTCGACGACGAAGCGGTGTTCTACCTGCGAAGCCGGGGCATCCCCGAGGCCACCGCCCGCGAGATGCTCATCGAGGGCTTCGCCGGCGAGATCATCGACGGCATCGACCTCGAACCGCTCCGAGACCACCTCAGAAGCCGCATCACGTCCAGCCGCAAGCCGACCGCAACCACCCGGGGGTGACCTCATGAGCAGCCTCACCAAGGGCGACGCCATCTCCCTGAAGCGTTCCTGCACCGCCACCACCGTGCCCCAGGGCCAGCCGATCACGCTCGACGCCGGCGGCGTGGTCTTCATGGTCCAACAGCTCGGCGGCAGCTACACGGTGGCCACCGAGATGGGCACGCTCCTTCGGATCGACGGAGACGACGCCGACGCGCTGGGGATCGACGTCCCGGTCGAGCGGAGGGTGACCATCGCCGGCAACGGCCCGTTCTCCATGGACCAGGTGACCGCGGCGCTCGACACCGTGTACGACCCGGAGATCCCGGTGTCGATCGTGGAGCTCGGGCTGATCTACCGGTGCGAGGAGAAGGAGATCGACGGTGGCGGACGCCTGATCGACATCGACATGACCATGACGGCACCCGGCTGCGGCATGGGCGACGTGCTGCGCCAGGACGCCATCAGGGCGGTGGAGCGGGTCTCCGGCGTCGACGCGGTCGAGGTGAACATCGTGTTCGATCCGCCGTGGAGCCTCGCTTCCATGAGCGAGGAAGCCCGCCTCCAGCTCGGCCTGATGTAGCCCACTCGACACGCGGGGGGGTTCGGGGCATCCGGGTACCCCACGCGACACCAGATGCCCCCAACGCCTGGGTTGGCACCACGGGCCACCCGACCTGGTGGGGTCAGATGACGACGCCGAGCAGGGCCGCGGCGGTGGAGACGCCTTCGCCCCGCTTGGCGGCCGCGTCGATGGCCGCCACCGCCGCGGGGGTGTCGAGGTCCTCGTCGAGCGCGGCCCGGGTCTCGGCGAGGGCACCGTCGCCGGTGCCTGCTGCGATCCACGCATCCAGCCGGGCCGCCGCGGTGGGCATCACCTCGTCGGTCCACTCCCAGGGCGACCGGTAGTGGTGGGCGAGCGCCGCGAGCCTGATGGCCCGAGTGTCCCACTCCTTGCGGAGATCGCTCACGAACACCAGGTTGCCCAGTGACTTCGACATCTTCTCGCCGTCCATGCGGACCATGGCCTGGTGCATCCAGTGGCGGACGAAGGGCTCGCCGGTGGCCGCCTCGGACTGGGCCGACTCGCACTCGTGGTGGGGGAAGATCAGGTCGGAACCACCACCGTGGAGGTCGATGGTGGTGCCCAGCTCCCGGAGGGCCAGCGCCGAGCACTCGATGTGCCAGCCCGGCCGTCCCGGGCCCCACAGGGAATCCCATGCGGGCTCGTCGTCGGCCGACGGCTGCCACAGCACGAAGTCGAGGGGATCGCGCTTGTTGGGATCGTCGGGGTTCCCTCCCCGTTCGGCCGCCAACCGCAGCATCTCGTCGCGGTCGTAGTGGCTGATCTCGCCGAACGAAGGCCAGGAACCGACGTCGAAGTAGACGGAGCCGCCGGCCGTGTAGGCGTGACCGCGATCCAGCACCATCCCGATGAACCCACGGATGTCGGCGATGGCCGAGGTGGCACGCGGCTCGCTGAACGACGGGATGAGCTCGAGCGCCTCGATGTCGGCGTCGAAGCGGGCGATCTCGCCGGCAGCCAGGTCGAGGTAGTGCACGCCGAGCTCGCGGGCCTTTCGCAGCAGGTCGTCGTCGACGTCGGTGATGTTGCGGACGCAGCGGGTGTCGTGGCCCCGGTCCCTCAGGCGCCGCTGGAGGACGTCGTAGGTGAGGTAGGTGGCGGCGTGGCCGAAGTGGGTGGCGTCGTACGGCGTGATGCCGCACGTGTACATGGTGACCAGCTCGTCGGGCTCGAAGGGCACCACGGCCTGCCGGGCGGTGTCGTACAGGCGCATGGGCCGATCCTCGGTCACTCCGACCCCTCCCGAGCACCGGTGCCGCCCTCGTCGGCCCCATCGTCGGGCGGCACGGCCGCCTCCGGGATGCCGGTGAACTTCACGGCGACGCGGGTCTTGTAGTGCACGTTGAGCTGGAGCAGCACCGCGGTGAACGACTCGATGGGCGTGGCCTGCGACAGGCCACCGGCGTCGAGCGGTCGGAGGTTCGGCACCTTGGCCACGATCTCGGAGGTCGTGCGGGTGGCATCGGAGTAGTCGGAGCAGATCAGCACATCGGACTCGATCGGGTGATCGAGGTCGCCGAGCTCCTTGGCCGGGACGTGGTGGAACCCGGCCGCCACCCGGCAGCCGGGCACGGCAGCCTGCACGCTGGCGGCCACGGACCCTCGCGGTGGCACGAGCGGCTGGAACTCCTTGCCGATGCGGGTGAGCGCGTTGGCCATGCAGATCACCACCTTGCCGTCGAGCTCTTCGGCGACCGAGGTGGCGGTGCCGTAGGCGGCGTCCCACGGCGTCGCTATCACGATCACGTCGGCTCCGGCCGCGTCGGCGTTGTCGCCGGCCGTCACGGGAAGGTTCCTGCCGTCCCACCGGTCGAGGAGCTTGTCGACGACCTCCATGGCCCGGTATCGGGACCGGGACCCGATGACCACGTCGAAGCCCACCGATGCGAGGCGCACGCCCAGTGCGCTGCCAGCGGGGCCTGTACCTCCGAGGATGCCGATCTGCACGTCGCCACACTAGGACCCATGGCCAACAGGCAGGACCTCCACGTCGAACCCGAGCCACGTGGCGGCCGGTTCGGACCCGTGCTGCGGTGTGGCAAGGTCGACCGATGCACCAGCCCCCTCCACCTCCGCTGATGCTCGAGGGCGTGGGCCTGCGGATCGACGGTCGCCACCTCCTCCGCGACGTCGACTGGAAGGTCGAGGCGACGGATCGCTGGGTGGTGCTCGGACCCAACGGGGCCGGCAAGACCACGCTGTTGCGCATCGCCTCGCTCTGGCGGCATCCGTCGACCGGAACGGTCACCGTCCTCGGGGAGGAGCTGGGCCGGACAGACGTGCGCACCCTTCGGGGCCGCATCGGCGTGGCGTCGGCCGCCCTCGCCGACCGGTTGCGCATCGACCTGCAGGTGGCCGACGTCGTCATGACCGCCCGTCGCGGTGCGTTGGAGCCCTGGTGGCATCAGTACGACGACGAGGACCGCCATCGCACGGCAGAAGCCTTGGCCGCCGTCGGCGCCGGCCACCTCTCCGACCGCTTGTTCGGCACCCTCTCCTCGGGTGAGAAGCAGCGGGTCCAGCTGGCCCGCACCCTGGTCGCCGACCCCGAACTCCTCTTCCTCGACGAGCCGGCCGCCGGGCTCGACCTCGGATCGCGCGAGGACCTGGTCGATCGCCTGGGCGACCTGGCGCTCGACCCGCGAACGGCGCCCACCGTGCTGGTGACCCACCACGTCGAGGAGATCCCTCCCGGGTTCACCCACGCGCTCCTACTGCGGGCGGGTCGGGTGGTCGCCAACGGTCCCATCCGAGAGGTGATCACCGAGTCGAACCTCTCCGCCGCGTTCGGCGTGACCGTTCGGCTGGCCGAGGACGATGGACGGTTCCGGGCGTGGGCGCCCCGGCGTTGACCCTCAGACGCCGGTGAGCGCCAGGAGGGTGGGTCCGGTCACCGTCACCGCTCCGGCCCGGATGCCGGTTCCACCACGCGGCCTCTGGGCGTCGAGGCGTACCTGCCACTCCCCCGACGGGAGCGCCACCTGGCGTTCCCCCTCGCCGGCCACCACCACCAGCAGCACCGCCGGACCCCGTTCGCCGAGGTTCGGATCGGGCCTGAACAGCACCTGCAGCGCGGGCGGCCACTCCGGATGGGAGTCGTCGGGACCGGCCACCTCGTCGCCCCTCCCGTCGACCGCCTCATCGCCACCTGATCGACCGCCGTCGGCGGCGGGAGCCGCCGGTGAACCGTTCCACGCCTCGTCGTCCATGGGCTCGCCGGCTCCGTCGAACCACTGGATCCTCGGGTCGTGCGGCGGCACCCACTCGTTGCGGCGGAGGACCGAGCACTCGCGACGCAGCGCGGCCGCGGCCGCCGCCCAGGCGGCGAGGTCCCAGTCGGCGTCCTGCCAGGGAAGTCCCCACTGGTCCGGTTCCAGGGTGTAGCCGTCAGCCCGTCCACCCTGGGTGCGACCGATCTCGTCACCGGAGCTCAGCTGGGGTACGCCCTGGGCCAGAAGGGTCAGGCCCAGCAGCATCCGCTGCCGGCGACGGCGATGGGCCAGGACGCCGGCGTCGGCGGTGGGACCCTCGATGCCACCGTTCCATGAGCGCTGGCCGTGACCGCCATCCACCGGCGAGTCGTAGGACACGAGGTCCCGAACCGTGAATCCGTCGTGGAATGCCACCGCGTTGAGCGTGGCCGTGGGCTCGCGACCGCCGAAGGTGGAGGCGCTGGCCGTGAGGGCCGAAGCCGCGGCAGGCCAGGTGGCGTGGGCGCGCACCAGGTCGCGGACGTCGTCGCGGAACCGGTCGTTCCACTCCCGCCACGGCTCGGGGAACCGGCCCAGCGCGTAGCCGCCCATGCCCGTGTCCCATGGCTCCGCCACCAGCTTGACCTCGGCCAGCTCGGGCCGGGCCGCCACCTCGGCCAGCCAAGGGTGGTCCGCCGTGGGACCGTCGTCCCCGCGGATCAAGGTTGAGGCGAGGTCGAAGCGGAAGCCGTCGACGCCTAGCTCATCCACCCAGCGGACCAGCGTCTCGATGATCAGCCGCCGGATCCACGGGGAGCGCGCGTCGATAGCGTTGCCGCAGCCGGTGACGTCGTCGTCGACCAGCGAGCCCTCGCCGGGCAGGAGCCGGTAGGTGGCCGCGTTGTCGAAGCCCCGCCACGAGAGGATCGGCCCCGAACCCAGCGAGCCCTCGCAGGTGTGGTTGTAGACGACGTCGAGCCAGACCTCGATACCCACGTCGTGGAAGCGACGGATCGCCGCCCGCAGCTCCGACACGGGATCGCCCCCGGCAGACGCGTAGCCGGCGTGGGGTGCCCCCCACGCCAGCGGGTTGTAGCCCCAGACGTTGCGCCGCCCGTCCTCGGAGAGGAACGACTCGCTCACGAAGTGCTGCACGGGCAACAACTCGACCGCGGTGACGCCGAGCCGTTGCAGGTGATCGAGGACCGGGTCGGCGGCGAGCCCTGCATAGCGCCCGCGGTGGTCCACCGGGACCAGACCGTGACGAGCGGTGAGGTGACCGACGTGCGCCTCGTAGACGACCGTGTCGGCCCACTCGGTGCGGGGCCGGTCAGCGGCTGCCACCGGAGGTCCGGGGGCCACCACCACCGACCTGGGGACGTAGGGGGCGGAATCCACGCCGGGGGTGACCAGCTCGGCGTTCCACACCAGGTCTCCGACGACCCGGCGAGCGGCCGGGTCGACCAGCAACTTGGCGGGGTCACACGCGTGTCCGGAGGCGGGATCGCCCGGACCGTGCACCCTGAAGCCGTAGCGCTGACCGTGGCCCACGGCGGACACGTCGACATGCCAGGTGCCGTCGTCGCCGGGCACGAGGTCGACGCGGTCGGACTCGGGTCCGTCGGCGTCGAACAGGCACAGCTCGATCCGCTCGGCCACCCCCGAGTGCACGGTGAACCGGCACCCGTCGCCGGTGACCTCGGCTCCGAGCCGTGCTGGCGTGTGGTCGCCCGGTACGTCGCCCGAGACGTCGCCCGAGTCGGCTCCACCGTCGCTCATCTAAGCTCCAGTGCCCGCTCGGGCTCGGCCCGTCGCCCACGGGCTCCACCCCTCCCCACCGTCGGTCGCACTAGCTGGCCGTCTCCTGCTCGACCAGCTCGGCCAAGCGTCGGCGGGAACGTTCGATCTCGTCGCGGAGGACGCGTTCGAGCACCGGCCCGAACAGGCCGCCGCCGTAGGACAGGCGCATCGTGAGGCGCGACCCGGCCTCAGGTCGTTCGATGGCGGCGACGTCGGCCTCCAGCACCCATGGGCTGTGGGTCCGGCCGTCCAGCTCGGCTCGCTCGAAGCGAACCGATCGGGGAACGTCGTGGCGGGTCCGGATCATGCGCAGGCGCTTGGACCGGGCGAGGGGCCCGATCCGGCCGCGGAGGTCCACCGCCCACGACGGCTCGACGCCGGCAGGGTCGCCGGGGGCCGAATCATCGGCCAGCGGTTCTGCCCGGGTGACGATCTCCAGCCAGCGGGGATAGCGCGAGAGGTCCTCCACCCACTCGAAGAGCTCCTCGGACGCACAGCGGGCGTCCATCTCGGCCACGATCTCCATCGGCGACAGTGTGCATCACGCGCCGAGGGCACCCAGCAGCGACGCCCGCATGGCCACCAGCTCGGGGCTGGTGATCAGGTCTGCTGTGCGTGGCCGGTCGAAGTCGACCGCCACGTCGGCCACGACGCGACCCGGCCTGGGCGACATGACCACCACCCGGTCGGCCAGGAGCAGCGCCTCCTCCACGTCGTGGGTGACCAGCAGGACCGTCCGTCCGCCCACGACCTCCGGGCTCCCCCCACGGCCCACGGGACCGCTGTCGCTGAGACCCGCGTCGGCGGCCAGGACCTCCTGGAACCAGCCGTGCATCCCTCTGCGGGTGAGCGCGTCGAGGGCCCCGAACGGTTCGTCGAGGAGCAGGACCGGGGCGTCGATCAGGACCGTGCGCAACACGGCCAGCCGCTGGCGCATGCCGCCGGAGAGCTGCCCGGGCCACGCCCGCTCGTAGCCGCCCAGACCGAAGCGGT
>JAAZBK010000421.1 GCA_012513855.1 Acidimicrobiales bacterium | reverse complement strand
GGGCTCGCTGAAGAGCTGGCACCAGATCACGTCCTGGCGGAGGGCGGGCAGCACCCAGCGGTCGGCCTGGTCCTGGGTGGCGTACTGGATGAGGGTGAGGATGTTCCAGCCGGTGATGCCGTAGCTCGGACGCTTGACCCCGGCGGCGGTGAACTCCTCCTCGATCACCAGCTGCTCCACCGCGCCTGCCTCGCGGCCGTAGGGCTTGGGCCAGTGGGGCATGACGTAGCCGGTCTCGATCAGCTTGTCGCGCTGAGCCACCTTGTCGAGGTCCTTGATCTCGTTCGCGAACGACCGGACCTCGTCGCGGATCGCCTCGGCCTCCGGCGGGAGCTCGATGGCCTTGGTGCGCTTGACGCCGCGGCGGGTGAGGTCGGTGATCTCGGCGGCCACGAGGTCGGGCTCGACGATCGTGAGCAGGGTGGTGGCCCGGCGCATGTAGAGGTGGGCGTCGTGCTCCCAGGTGATGGCGATGCCGCCGTGGACCTGGGTGTTGAGGTTGGCGCACAGGTCGGCCGCGGGGATCGCCAGCGCGGCTGCGACGGCGGCTGCGTAGCTGAGCTGGTCGCCTCCGGTGGCGGCGGCTCGCGCCGCGTCCCACACGGCGCTGGTGGCCAGCTCGGTGGCCACGGCCATGTTGGCGCAGTGGTGCTTCACGCCCTGGAACATGGCGATGGGCCGGCCGAACTGGATGCGCTCCTTGGCGTACTCGGCGGCCATGTCGGTGCACGCTGCGGCCATGCCCACCGCCTCGGCGGCCAGGAGGAGCCGGGCGATGTCGACCAGCGTCTGGCGGGCACCTGGCAGCACCACCACCGGCGCGCCGTCGAGGGTGACCTTGGCGGTGCGGCGGGTGGGATCGAGGTTGGCCGGAACCGTCACGGTCACACCGGTGGCGCCGTCGCCTGCCTCGATCACGGCCACGTCATCGCCGACGGGGATCAGGAGCAGGCCGGCCAGCCCACCGCCCAGGACGTTCCCGACGTCGCCCGACGCGCGGTGGTCGGTGATGGTGACGCCGTCCGCTCCTCCGCCGCCGAGCGCGACCGCACCGTTGAGGGTTCCGTCGGCGAGCCGGGGGAGATGGGCGTCGGCGGCGTCGCCACCGATGGCGGCCAGCACCGCGCTGGTGATGACGGTCGGGACGAATGGTCCGGGGGCCACGGCGCGGCCGAACTGCTCGACCACCACCACCAGCTCCTCCAGCCCGTAGCCCGAACCACCGTGCTCCTCGGCGATGTGGAGGCCGAGCCACCCCAGCTCGACCACCTCGCCCCAGAACGAGGGCAAGGGTTCGTCGGGTGCTTCGAGCAGCGACCGTGCCTCGCCGCGGGCGTCGCGCTTGGTGAGGAGGTCGGCCGCGGTGGCGGCGAGGGACTGGTGGTCTTCGGTGATTGCGATCGGCATAGAGCAGGAGTATTGACCGTCGAGCGGTGCCCGCGTGCCGGATCCGACCCAAATCGAACGGTTCCGCTAGTTCCGTTCGATGCGTGAACCGACCCCGTACTTGTCGCAGTTGTCGGGGATATCCCCGACAACTGCGACGAGTTCGGAGTTTCGGAGTTGTCTCAAGCCGTGGAGGCGGATCCGCAGCTCTCGGGCAGGGCCGGGGCCGTCCGGCCGGTCGCCGCATCCAGCGCCACGTCGGGAAGGTTGGTGATGAGTCCGTCGACGCCCAGGTCGACCAGCCTCGCCATCTCGGCGGGGTCGTCGACCGTCCACGGCGTGACGGTGAGGCATCGCTCGTGGGCGGCGTCCACCGCTCGCTGGTCGACGATCGCGTACAGGGGGGCGAACGTGTCGGCGTAGGCGCTCACGTCGTCCAGCAGCGCATCGTCGACCTCCACCACCGCGAAGAGCTGGGCCAGCGGGAGATCGGGCCTCAGGTCGTGCATCAGCTTCATGCTCTCGACGCTGAACGACTGGACCGCCACGTCGCCGGTTCCGCCCGGTCCGGTGAGCCCCGCCTCGTCGAGGACGTCGAGCAGCGCCTGTTCGATGCCGGGCTGGGACTCGGGGGACTTGATCTCGATCAGGTAGCCGACGTCGTCCCCGTAGCGGTCGATCAGCCCGGTCAGGGTAGGGATGGGCTGGCCGGCGAACGCCGGATCGGCTCGCTCGGGGTGCGCCTCGTTGAACCACGAGCCGAAGTCGCACCGGCCCAGCTCGGCGAGCGTGCGGGCCGTGACCGGACCGGTGCAGGCCTCGGCCGGACCGCGTGCGGTTCGATCCAGGGTGTCGTCGTGGATCAGCACGAGCACGCCGTCGGCGGTGAAGCTGATGTCGATCTCGATGACGTCGGCACCGAGCTCGATGGCCTCGTCGAAGGCGGCGAAGGTCAGCTCCGGCGCGGCCGCCGAGGCGCCGCGGTGGGCGATCACCCTCACCGCCGCCTCTTGGGGCTCGGGCGTGGTGGTGGTCGTCGGATCGGCCGTGGGATCGGTGGTCGACGGGGACGTGGTCGAGGTGGCCGCGGCGTCGTCCCCGTCGTCGCTGGTGCACGCGCCCGTGGCGAGCAGCAGGCAAGCGCTGAGGAGCGCCGCCAACGGTCGGCTTCGTGCCGATCGGACCTGGTGTCGGTTGTTCACTTCGTGCCCTTCAGTCCGGACTGACTCGACCGGAGCGCCCGCAAGGTACCGCTGAGAGGTCACGGACGAACTGATCGACAGACCCGGCGAGCCCGCGAGGCGGGCAGGCCGCCGCGCGGGACCACCACCGTCACGGGTGCAGTTGTCCGCAGAGCATGACAGCCCGAGCGATTGCCTCGGCTGGATCGATGCCCGGACCCTCCTCGGTGTCCTCGGAGCTGAGGATCACCACCACCGCAGCGCGCAACGAATCCTCGCCGACGGCTTCGGAGACGCAGTCCCGGAACTCGGGGGAGCCGTCGTCGCCGACGAACCTCTCGATGTACAGCGCAACGCTGTCGACGTCGCACCGCGCGTAGAGGTCGTAGAGCTCGCCGGCCAGATCGGGGTCGACCACGATGGGTAGGAACGGCAGTGGTCCACGGTCCAGGTGGTCCAGATCGAGTTCCGCTTCTTCGAGCCGGTCGGTGCCGTAGGCGGCGACGACCAGCGGTGCCAGGCAGTCGATCTGTGCGTCGGTCATGTGGTCGACCAGGTCACCACGCTGCTCCCGCAAGGTTCGGGCGAGCGCCTCGACGATTGGGGCTTCGACGGATCCGGTGTCCCCGTGGTCGTCGATGTCCGCGTCCTCCCCGACATCGATCTGCGACGTCGTCGACCGGCTGGCGTCGGCTTCGGAGCTGTCGCCACTGGTGGTGCAGGCCGCTCCGAGGATCGTTGCGGTCAGGAGCGCCGCAGCCAGGAACGTGTGCGGAGCTTTCATGGACATGGACCTCCACCGCCGTCGGACCGTCACCACCGGACTCGCTTCGACCGGAAGCGTACCGACACCGAGGCACCCGTCTGGGGCGGCCGGGCCCTGCGATCGGATCGGATCGGCCTGCTGCCAGTACCGTCGGCGTTCGGACGCGCCGAGTGCGGTGCGTCGGTGCCACAGACAGGGGATGCACGTGAAGTTCGGGGTGATGTTCGCGAACGTCGGGCCGATGGCCCACGCCGAGGGTGCGGTGGCGGTGGCCCAGGCGGCGGAGGAGGCCGGCTTCGAGTCGATCTGGACGGTCGAGCACACCGTGGTGCCGGCCGGCTACCAGTCGACCTACCCCTACGGTGCCGGTGGCCGCATGCCCGGCCCGGAGGACTCCGACTTCCCCGACCCGCTGATCTGGCTGGCGTTCGTGGCCGCCCACACGTCGACGGTCCGGCTCGGCACGGGCGTGCTGATCCTGCCCCAGCGCAACCCGGTCACCCTGGCCAAGGAGGTCGCCACGCTCGATCGCCTCTCGGGCGGACGGGTGGAGCTGGGCGTGGGCGTCGGCTGGCTGGAGGAGGAGTTCAAGGCGCTCGGCGTGCCCTTCGCCGAGCGCGGCAAGCGGGCAGACGACCAGATCGCCGCCATGCGTGCCCTGTGGAACCAGGAGCTCTCGTCGCACGACGGTCCCTACTACTCCTTCGACGGCATCTACAGCCGTCCGCTGCCGACCCAGGCCAACCTGCCGATCGTGGTGGGCGGCCACAGCGAGGCCGCTGCCCGTCGGGCCGGCCGGCTGGGCGACGGGTTCTTCCCCGGCAAGGGCAGCCACGAGCGCCTCGCTGAGCTGATCGCCCTCATGCGACGGACCGCCGAGGAGCACGGCCGCGACCCCGATGCCATCGAGATCACCTCCGGCGGCGACGGCGCGGTCGGCTCCAAGGCGCTCGACGAGGTCAAGGCGCTGGCCGAGCTCGGCGTCCACCGCGTGATCGTCCCACCGCTGGCGTACGACGCCGACGGTCAGCGCAAGGTCTTCGCCGAGTACGGCGAGCAGGTAATAGCCAAGTCCCAGTAGCCCCGCCGCCGCCGCCGCCGCCGTCGCCCGTCGCAGCGGGCAAAACGTGCTCGTGACGACGACGTTCTGCCCGCGGTCGGGTCGAGCGGAGGACAGCGCGGGCAAGAGGTGCGCGGGACGATGAGGTTCTGCCCG
>JAAZBK010000420.1 GCA_012513855.1 Acidimicrobiales bacterium | reverse complement strand
TGCCCACGCGATGGGTGACGGGCGACGGGCCAGCGGTCGCCTGGGCAGATGATGGGCTGCTGGCCGGTGGTTTGCCCATGCGATGGCGGCAAGCCGAGCGGCAGAGAATTGGAACGTGTTCTAGTAGGGTCCGCGACCACCCACACCTTGTTGTTCAGAAGGGATCTGCCCATGCGCGCCGCCGTGCTGCGAAACACCGGAGACGAGAAGCTCGAGATCGTCGACGGCGTCGAACCCATCCCCCCGGGACCCACCGACGTAACCGTCAAGATCGAGGCCACCGGCGTCTGCCACTCAGACCTCCACGCCATGGAGGGCAAGCTGCCCCAGGGCGCTCCGTTCGTGCCCGGCCACGAGGGCGCCGGCGTGATCACCGAGGTGGGCGATCAGGTCACCGACCTGAAGGTGGGCGACCACGTGGTGGTGGCCTGGTCGCCGCCGTGCGGCCAGTGCAACAACTGCACCGAGCGCAACCAGCCGCACCTGTGCGTGATGATCCAGTTCGCCATCGCCGGTCTCCCGCGCTTCAAGGAGGGCGACCAGGAGCTGTTCGGCATGGCCGGTACCGGAACCTTCGCCGAGTACGTCACGCTGCCCCAGGAGGCGGCCATCAAGATCGATGACGACGTGCCGTTCGAGATCGCCTCGCTCATCGGCTGTGGCGTGAGCACCGGCGTGGGTGCGGCCATCAACACCGCCGAGGTCGAGCCCGGCTCCAAGGTCGTGGTCTTCGGTTGCGGTGGCGTCGGCATCTCGGTCATCCAGGGCGCCAAGGTGGCCGGAGCATCGGTGATCGTGGCGGTCGACCTGGTCGACGGGAAGCTGGAGATGGCCAAGCAGTTCGGCGCCACCCACGCGGTGAAGCCCGACGACCTGGCCGCGCTGCAAGCGGAGCTAACCGGCGACGGCTTCGACTATGCGTTCGAGGCCATCGGCGTTCCGGCCGTGATGCGCCAGGCGTTCGACGCCACCCGTCGCGGCGGGACCACCTGCGTGGTGGGCGTCGGGGCCATGGACCAGGAGGTCTCGTTCAACGGGTTCGAGATCTTCTTCTCGGAGAAGAACTTCCAGGGCAGCTACTACGGGTCGGTCGACGTCCGGAAGGACTTCGCCCGCTTCCTCCAGCTCTGGAAGGAGGGCAAGCTCGACCTCGACGGCATGATCTCCAAGCGCATGAAGATCGACGAGATCAACGACGCCTTCGACGCCATGAAGAAGGGTGAGGTCATCCGCACCGTCATCACCTTCTGATTCATCCGCCTCGCCCGAACCGCCTCACACCCGGCGTTGGGCGGCGGACGATCAACTGCTCTGCCGCCGACCTCTCACCAGGTCGGCGGCGAAGCGGTACAGCTCGACATCGGCGAAGTTGTCCTCGGCCACCCGCTCCCGGAACGATGGGTCGACCGGCTCCGGCGTGGTCTGGTTGATCCGGACCGGCTCGCCGAGGTCCCATCCGAAGCGGGCTTCCAGGGCACGGCAGAAGTCCTCGAAGTCATCCTGCAGGCCCACGACGTCCATCGCTTCGAGGTTGGCCTTGGCCATGTCGATCCGCTCCTCGTCGAACCACTGAGGCCCGTCGCGGAACTCGCGCAGCTCGATCGAGAACTGTCGCACCATGTAGTTGGTGAGCAGCGACCAGCGGAAGTCGTCGTCGTCGTAGATCTGCTCCAACGACATGCCCGTGAATCGAGGCGTCTCTCGCTGCTGCTGGCGGAGGAACGAGAGGGTGCGCTCCACCGGCTCCCTCAACACGGTGAAGGTGGAGACGGGTAACGCCGAGCCTCTCGGCCGCGCAGAGCGGGAAGTGTCCGGTGATGACCTGGATCCGGTCGCGGTGGCGCTCGAAGCGCTCGACCATCAGGTCGACGCTGATCGACGTGTCGAGGTGCCCCTCGTACT
>JAAZBK010000419.1 GCA_012513855.1 Acidimicrobiales bacterium | reverse complement strand
GGGCTCGTGGGTCGCATCCAGGACGTCCTCCTGGTCCACAGCGGCGACCGCCTGCGGGTCCTCGGACTGATCGCGCAGCTCCAGCGGCGGCGCATCTTCGTGAACATGGCCCGGGTGGCCGAGGTCGACTCCGGTGGGGTCCGACTCCGGGGCGGCACCGTCGACACCCGCACCTTCCAGCAACGTCCGGGCGAGGAACTGGCCCTCGGCAACCTCCTCGACACCCCGATCGACGACGAGTTCCTCACCGACCTGGCCATCGAACCCGGGCCTGACCAGGCGTTCTGGTTCGTGACCCAGGCCGCGCTCGGCAAGCGAGGCCCGCTGCGCCGGCGTCCTCCGCGCGTGGTTCCCTGGACCGAGATCGCGAAGCACTTCACGGTGACACCGGAGTTCTCCGAGGTCGCCGAGATGCGAGACCTCCACCCAGCAGACCTGGTGGCGCGGCTCCAGGCTCTGCCACCCACGCGTCAACGCGAGGTCGTGGAGCTCCTGGACGACGAGCAGGTGGCCGACCTCCTGGAGGAGATGCCCGAGGAGGAGGCGGTGCGCCTGGTGGAATCGCTGGGGGTGGAGCGCATGGCCCACATCCTCGAGGAGATGGAGCCCGACGACGCGGCCGACCTCCTGGGCGACCTCGACGAGGACGACCGGACCGCGCTGCTAAGCGAGATGCGCCCCGAGGAGTCGACGCCGCTCCGGCGTCTGCTCGCCTACGACGAGAACACCGCTGGCGGCCTGATGACGCCCGAGCCGTTGGTGTTGGATCCGGCCACCACCGTGGCCGAGGCGCTGGCCCAGATCCGCGAACGCGAGGTCCCGTCGGTGCTGGCAGCGCAGGTGTTCGTCACCCAGCCACCCCACTCCACCCCAACCGGGCGGTACCTCGGAGTGGTCGGCTTCCAACGCCTCCTCCGGGAACAGCCCTCGGCGCCCGTCGAGGATTGCATCGGCGACTCCCCCGAGCCGGTGCTGCCCGACCTTCCGCTGCGCGACGTCGCCGAACGCTTGGCGTCCTACGACCTCCTGGCCATCCCGGTCTGCGACCCCGCCGGTCGCCTGGTGGGCGCGGTCACCGTCGACGACGTGCTCGACCACGTCCTGCCCGCCGGCTGGCGGCGACGTACCGCGAGGCGCTGACGCTCGTACGCTGATGCGCCTGATGGCAGCGAAGCGTTCATCCAACCGGTTCCGCTCGCTCCTCGGCGTGTCACTGGCCGTGCTGACCCTGGTCGGATCGCTCGTCTCCTGCACCCAGACCGGAGGCGACAACGCGGCCGACCAGCCAGGATCCACCACCGCCACCACGCTGGCGGATGACGACGCCGAAGAAGGGCCGGCCCCCTCCGAGCCGGAACCGGAGCCGGTACCTCAGCTCGAGTGGTCGGAGTGTCGGACCGGTCTGGAGTGCGCTGATCTCCAGGTGCCGCTCGACCACGACGATCCTGACGGCGAGAAGATCACCATCGCGCTGGCCCGACGACCCGCCCGCGATCCCGGCTCGCGCATCGGTTCGGTGGTGGTGAACCCGGGCGGCCCGGGTGCATCGGGGATCACAGCCGTCAGCTACATGCTCTTGCCGGCCGCGGTCACCGAGCGCTTCGACGTGGTGGGCTTCGATCCGCGGGGCGTAGGCGACAGCACCGCGCTCGACTGCCACTCCCACCTCCAGGCGATCTACGACGCCGATCCCACCATGGAGGACGCGGCCGACGCCGACCACTACCGGACGGTCTCGGAGGACTTCGTCGAGGAGTGCGAGGTCGGGCACGCGGACCTCCTGCCCCACCTCGGCACCGAGGACGTGGCCCGCGATCTCGATCTGATCCGCTCGGCCCTCGGCGACGATGGGCTGACCTACGTCGGATACTCCTACGGCACGTCGATCGGTCAGCAGTACGCCCGGCTCTTCCCCCAGAAGGTCCGGGCCATGGTGCTCGACGGGGTGGTCGACCTCGATCGCACCGGGCTGGAGGCGGCAGAGGACCAGGCTCGCGGCTTCACCCGCGCCATGGACGCCTACGTCGCCGAGTGCGACGCCACCAACTGCTTCGGGGCCCCCACCCGGGAGGTCGTCGGCCAGGTCATCGCGTCATCTGAGGCCGAGCCGATCCCGGCGCCGGGCGCCGACCGCCCTGCCACCCCCGGCGTGGTGACCCTGGCCCTCAGCCAGGCGATGTACTCCCGGCTGCTCTGGTCGCGCCTGACCTCGGCGCTGCGCGATGCAGGAGAGGGCGACGCGACCGGCCTGGTGGCTCTGGCCGACAGCTACCTGCAACGTCAGAGCGACGGGTCCTACGCCAACGGGTTCGAGATCTACTTCGGGGTGAGCTGCCTGGATTCGCAGTGGCCCGACTCCTTCGACGAGGTGCTCGCGGCCGGCAAGGACGTCGGCTCGCGCTATCCGATCTTCGGCGAGGCGCTCGTGAACGACTACGCCCGCTGCGCCCTCTGGCCGGGAGAAGCGGACCCGCTCGAACCGATCCCGGCCGACATCGAGGGGCTCGCGCCGTTGCTCTTCATCAGCACCACCGGCGATCCCGCCACCCCCCACGAGTCGGGGGTGAAGGTGGCGGCAGCGATCCCGGGCGCGAGGTTGATAACCAACGTCGGCGAGGGCCACACCGTCTTCGCCAGCGGCAAGCCCTGCATCGACCGGGCCGCCTCCGCATACCTCGTCGACCTCACGCTGCCCGACGAGGATCTCCGCTGCGACTGACTGCGGGCGTCGTTACGGGGACCGGGTTGAAACCCGGGTGGCCCGCATCGCTCCTCAGGTCGGTTGGTCTCCCGCCACCAGCGCTTCCAGGACGAGTTCGGGTTGATCCGCCATCAGGCGGTCGAGCCAGTACTGGCTCTCGAAGAGGGCCATGAGCGTCCCGTCGGAGCGGCTGAGGACGTCGACGCCCCTCATCGACCGGAGCTTGGGTGCGCTCGCCTCGTCGGTGCGGCGCGCCACCGAGTAGGAGGTGGGGCTCAACTCGACCGGCGCGCCGAACTCGGTCTCGAGTCGGTGCACCGCCACGTCGAACTGCATGGGGCCTACCGCGGCCAGCACCGGAGCCGAATCACCCCGATCAGCGTCGCGCAGCACCTGCACCACGCCCTCCTCGTCGAGCTGGGCGATCCCCTTGCGGAACTGCTTGAACCGACCGGTGTCGCGGACGCGGGCCACCGAGAAGAACTCCGGCGCGAACGAGGGGATCCGGGGAAACGTGACGGGGTCGTCCAGCCACAGCGTGTCTCCCACGCGAACGTCGGTGGCGTTCACCAGACCGACGACGTCGCCCGGAAACGCCTCGTCGACCGTCTCGCGATCCGAACCGAAGACCTGGTGGGCGTACTTGGTGGCGAACGGCTTGCCCGAGGTGGCGTGGGTGACGACCATCCCCCGTTCGAAGCGACCCGAGCAGACCCGTAGGAACGCGATCCGGTCACGGTGCGACTTGTCCATGTTGGCCTGCACCTTGAACGCGAAGCCGCTGAAGGGGGCATCGAGGCCCCTGGCGTTCCCGTGCTCGTCGAGCCGGGGCGACGGAGCCGGAGCGAGGTCGATGATGGCGTCTAGCAGGAGCCGAACCCCGAAGTTGGTCAGGGCGGAACCGAAGAAGGTGGGCGACAGCTCGCCACCGAGGAAGAGCTCCATGTCGAAGTCGAGGCCCATGGTGCCCAACAGCTCGGCCTCCTCCGCGGCGGTGGTCCACGAGGCGCCCTCCTCGGCCTCGGCCCGGTCGGGTTCGACGATCTCCTCGGGCGCCTCGGTGGCTCCCCTGGCGGTGCGTGTGAAGCGGACGAACCGCCCGGTGGTTCGATCTATCACCCCGCGGAAGTCGCCCGCGATCCCCACGGGCCAGGTGACGGGTGCCGCGGTGACGCCGATCTTGGCGTCGATCTCATCGAGCAGTTCGAGCGCTTCCAGGCCGGGGCGGTCCCACTTGTTGATGAAGGTGAGCAGCGGCATCTGGCGGGCCTTGCACACCTCGAAGAGCTTCAGGGTCTGGGGCTCGATTCCCTTGGCTGCATCCAGGACCATCACCGCGGCGTCGGCCGCGGCGAGCACGCGGTAGGTGTCTTCGGAGAAGTCCCGGTGGCCCGGGGTGTCGAGCAGGTTGACCACGCAGTCGCGGTAGGGGAACTGGAGAACGGTCGAGGTGATCGAGATCCCCCTCTGCTGCTCCATCTCCATCCAGTCCGAGGTCGCCGAGCGACGGTCGCCGCGAGCCTTCACCGACCCGGCCCCACCGGCCAGCGCTCCGCCGTAGAGCAGGAACTTCTCGGTGAGGGTGGTCTTGCCCGCATCGGGGTGCGAGATGATGGCGAAGGTGCGGCGGCGTGCGGCTTCGGCGGCAGGGCTTGTCACTTGAGCTCCGGACTGGAATGCGAGTTGGACGACGGCGCGCGCTGGTCGCTTCCGGTCACCCCTCGAACGTTACCGGCAACCCCCCTCGGGTCCCGAGGCCGACCACCGAGCGTTCGTGCGTCCCGCGGCCCCTGGGGCCCGGATCCCGAACCCGCAGGTAGCGGCCTTCGACAGCCGAGAACTCGGAGGTTCGACCGTCGCCGCGTTCATGGATCGGTCATGACGGACCGATGGAACATCAGGGCTGGTGCCTGGAACGCGCCGGTTCGTAACGATACCGTAACGTCTGAGGCGGCAGAGCCATCCGGGATCTTCCCCGGGCAACCGAGCCAAAACAGGATCCAACACCAACATGTCTTGCGAGTGCGATCACCACGAGCCGAGCGCGGCTCGATCCCCCCTCGGCCGTCGTGCCGTCCTCGCCGGAGGGCTGGCCGTCGGAGCCACTCCCTTCCTACCCGCCCTCACGCGCATCGCGGGCGCCGAAGGTGGCGCCAAGCGCGACTTCGGCTTCGAAGCACCCCAGCCCAAGGACGAGGAGTTCATCCGGCCCATCGTGTTCCCGGTGCTGCCCGACCCCGAGCTCGGCAAGGCCACCTGGTCCGACACCTTCCTCGCCCCCCGGGGTGGTGGTCGGCGTCACGAGGGCCAGGACCTCATGGGCAACAAGATGCTCAAGCTGGTCGCGTGCGTGAGCGGTGAGATCGTCGAGCTCCGGCACCGCAGCAGCGGCAACTCGCTCTACCTGAAGGGCGACGACGGCTGGTTCTACTGCTACCTCCACATCAACAACGACACGCCCGGGACCGACGACGGCAAGAACGACTTCGAGCACGCCTTCGCCAAGGACCTGAAGAAGGGTGACAAGGTCACCCAGGGCCAGCACATCGCCTACCTCGGAGACAGCGGCAACGCCGAAGGCTCGGGCTCGCACTGCCACTTCGAGATCCGGATGCCGCACAAGAACTGGTACAACGCGTCGGCGGTCAACCCGCACTACTCGCTGCTGGCGGCCAAGGAGGCCAACGGCGTGGTCGACGCGCCCACCGCTTCCGACGACGGCACGGAGCTGACCACCACCGGCGCCTACGTCCCGTTCGCCGAGGTCGAGGACTTCGCCCGCCGTCAGGCCATCGACATCCTGGGCGTCACGCCCACCGCCGCCTGGCTGTCCGAGGCCACCCGCGGCCTCGAGTCCGGCAAGACCGACGCCGACGAGTTCATCGGGAACCTCCTGGCCGACCCGAAGTGGTCCGACGTGGTCGATCCCACCGTTCGCCTCTACAGCGCCTACTTCCTGCGCCGCCCCGACACCTCGGGCCTCAAGTACTGGGTGGGCAAGGTTCGCAACCAGACCTCGCTCGACGACATCTCCGAGGAGTTCGCGCAGTCGACCGAGTTCAAGGATCGCTACGGCAGCCTCGGCAACGCCGAGTTCGTGAAGCTCGTCTACGAGAACGTCCTCGCCCGCGAGCCCGACAACGCCGGCTACCTCCACTGGACCTACCGGCTCGACCACGGCAAGTCGCGCGGCTGGGTCATGCGCCAGATGTGCGAGTCGCCCGAGTACGTGGAGAAGACGGCTCATCAGGTCGGAGTGATCTCCGCGTACCTGGGTCTCCTGGAGAGGTCGCCATCCGACGGAGACCTGGGAGGCTGGTCCACCATGGCTCGCGCCAACAGCGGCGCCATCACCGTGCTGATCCACCAGATCCGCACCGGTCCCGAATACCGCCAGCGCATAGCCAGCCTCTGAGCCACCCTCCATCGCGGTGGCGACCTGGCCTGGGGCGTACGCGATGATGGGCCCATGGCCCAGTCGATCGATCCTGAACTACTCGAAACCGCGGTGACTCTCCTGCGTCAGGCCGGTGAGCTCACCCTGCAGCACTTCCGCAGCGCCGAGCTGGTCATCGACAAGAAGGGCGACGGAACCCCCGTCACCGTGGCCGACCGGGCCGCCGAGCGCCTCCTCCGGGAGGAGATCGAGGCTCGCTTCCCCGACGACGGCATCCTCGGGGAAGAGGAGGCCGAGAAGCTGGGCACCTCCGGTCGACGTTGGATCATCGACCCCATCGACGGCACCAAGGCCTTCACCCACGGGGTGCCCCTCTACACCAACCTGCTGGCCCTGGAGGACCAGGACGGGATCGCCATCGGAGTGATCAACGTGCCTGGCCTGGCGGAGACCGTCTACGCCGGGCGGGGCCTGGGGTGCTTCTGCAACGGTGCACCTGCGTCGGTGAACGGCCACGACACCATCGATGGCGCTTACATGACCTCCAGCGGCCTGAGCCCGTGGGACGACGACGAGCTCCTCCGCGCCAAGCGGGCTGGGTTCAACCTCCGGACCTGGGGCGACGGCTACGGCTACGTGCTGGTGGCCACCGGACGGGTGGAGGCCATGTACGACCCTAAGGCCGAGCTGTACGACGTGGCTCCCATGCCCGTCATCCTGGCCGAGGCCGGCGGCACCTTCACCGACATCAACGGCAACCCCCGGCCCGACGGTGGCAGCGGCCTGGCCACCAACGGCCGCATCCACGACAAGACGCTCGAGATCCTCCGAGGCTGACCGTGCCCCCGGCCCGGCGGCGACGATGCATCGTCGCGGCCTGTGCCATCGTCACCTCGGTCGCCGCGATCCTCGGTGTCACCGTGGTACCGGCCGGAGCAGATCCTGCCCGGCCCACCAACTTCGAATCCCGCGTCCTGTCCGTCGCGCCACCGACGGACGGCATGGACGTGGAGATCGCCGGCGGCGACGCCTTCATCGTGCTGTCGGTGATGCCGGGACACCAGGTCACCGTGCCCGACTACGGCGTCGCGGGCGACGGGCGCCCCTACCTTCGGTTCGAGCCGGACGGCACCGTGAAGGTCAACGAGCGTTCAGCGGCGGCCGCGGCCAACGAGTCCCGGTTCGGGCGCAGCCCGGTCGACTTCGACCCCGACGCGGAACCCAGCTGGCACACGGTGGCCACCGATGGCACGTTCGCCTGGCACGACCACCGCGTCCACCTGATGGTCCCCGACCACCTCGCGGTGGTCGACGACACCGGCCGGGTCGACCTCGGTGGCCCCGACGGCACCTGGGAGGTCCCGCTCGTGGTCGACGGCGTGGAGACGCTCGTCCTCGGCGAGCTGATCCGCCTGCCATCTCCAACCGCGTGGCCCTGGTACGTGGCTGCCGCCGCGGTGTTCGGTGCTCTCACCGCCTGGGTCACCTCCCGCACCATGCCCCGTCTCGCCCCTGCGATCCTCCTCGGCTCGGTGGCCCTGGTGGCCAGCTACGTCTCCGCCTCCGAGCTGGCGAGCGCCCCTGACGGGTCCGGCGCCTCCAGCGTGCCCCTCCTGACCGCCCTGGGGGCACTGATCGGGGCGCTGCTCGCCCTCGTGGGCCAGCTCGCTGGAGATCGTGCCGCGTCGGCGACACGGGCCGGTACGGCCCTCGCCGCCGCCGCGCTCATCTGGTGGGCGGTTACCCGCACCGACGTGTTCGCCAACGCCATCCTGCCCTCCGGGTTGGCGACCATCGACAGGGCGGCCACGTCAGCAGCGATCGGGCTGGGCGCCGCCGTCGCCGTGCTGCTGGTCTGGAGGCCGGTGGCGGTGACCGGTCGGGGCCGGACCCCGGATGCGACCGCGACCTGATCAGCGCAGGAAGTCGAGCAGATCCGGCATTCGGAGCCTGCTCGCGGTGCCGAGCACCGATTCGAACGCTGCGCCGCGAGCCAGCCGGGCCAGCTCAGCATCGCCGTGGTTCCCGGTTCCTTCGAGAGCGTCGGCGGGCTCTGCCGTTCCCGCTGGGACCTTCGCCCGCTGCAGCGCCTCCAGTCCCAGGCGCGCGGCTCCGGAGTTCTGGTGCGCTGTCACCTCGATCTCGGCCACCAGGCTGGTGAGGACGTCGTGGTGATCGCGGAATATCCCGGGCCAGGGCCCCGTGCTCTCGGTCGCGAGATCCCGGAGGGTCACGCCCGGACGGTGCTGGGACACCGTGGTGGCACGCATCAAATCGATCTCGCGCGCCCGGGTTCGAGCGCGTTCCACCTCCCGGGTGGAGCGGGACAGGAACCGCAGTTCGTCGTTCTCGAGCAGCAGCCTGGTCTCGACCAGCTTGAACAGGAGGATCTCTAGGACCTCCCCCTCACGTTCGAGAATGGCGTTGATGCGGTCCATGCGTCTCTTCCATCGGCCTCACCGCGTCGGGGGTGAGGCAATCCACCGGGGATTCGGACGCGATTCGCGGCCGAACGAAGCCTGACAGCGGTATTGAGGGCTGGATCAGGCGGAGACGGCCCGCTCGTCGATGCGAGAGTGCCAGGGGGATGCCTCAGCGATGGCGTTCGCGTAGCCGGCCTTCCGACGAGCGACACGCCCCTGCGGACGCTCCTCGACGGCGTGATCGGCCTCGTACTGGGCCGAGATTCCCTCGCGGAGCATCTCGAGCGCCTCGGAGCGGAGCTGGGAGATGCGCGACTCGGTCACGCCCAGGTGCGAGGCCAGTTCCTGGGACTTGCGGCCCTCGAGGAAGTAGCCGGCCACCACGATGCGGTGCCGTTCGGGGAGGAGGTGAACTGCGTCCCGGAGGTAGGAGTGCAGCTCCCGGTTCTCCAGCTCCTCTGAGGGCTCCAGCGTGCTGCCGTCGGTGAGCACCTCGACCAGCGTGAGATCTTCCTCGCCGTCGTTGACGTCGTACTCGAGCGCGAGCACGACCGATCGGAACATCTTGTCCTGGAGGCGGCGAAGCTCCTCTGGCGTGACGCCGAGAGCCTCGGCGGTCTCCTCCGACGACGGCATGCGGCCGAGGTGGGTGGCGAGGCGCTGCTCGATCGATTCGAGACGACGAGCCAGGTTGCGAACGGATCGGGGCGCCCAGTCGGCGGCACGTACGGCGTCGAGGATCGCTCCCCTGATCCGTTGAGCGGCGAACCGGTCGAAGGGAACGCCACGGGACTCGTCGTAGCGACGAGCGGCTTCCACGAGGCCGAGCGCACCAGCGGTGGCGAGCTCTTCACGATCTACGTGTCGCGGGAAGTTGACCGCGACCTGGAACACCACGTGTCGTACCAGCGGCAGATGCTGCTCGATCAGTTGGTGTAGCTCGGGAGCCTCGTCTGCTCGCATGTTCGCCCTTTCCCCTTCGAGAGACCCTGTCCAGGGGGTCATCGATCGTCATCGGGCGGTTCGCCCGAGGACTTGAGCAGGATTGCTCCACCTCAAACAGAAAATCCAGACATCGCGGGCGGAATGGACCATACGACCTAGACCGAAAATGGCTCGAAAGGGTCCAGTCGCGCTCGCGATGGTTAGCGAATCTTCACCCGTGAGGCGTCGTTGAGGTGTCGGTCGACCGCAGAGAGTGTGATGGTGGGTGCTTGAACACACCAAGTGGCCGAATCGGTTGCTGGAGTTATGCAACCCCGTTCAGAACAAAAATTCAGCCGAATCGGGCTGCCTTCACCCCTCGGTCGGCCAGTTCGGCCAGGAACCGCCTGGGCTCCAGGAGCCCGGCCAGCCCCCAGGCACCCGTACGGAGCGCGCGACCCGACGCGATCTCGACCGCGGTCAGTGCTGTCACCGCTCCGCCGGCCACACCAGGCCGGTCCATGGCGCCCAGCACCTGGACGTCTATCCCGTGCTTGCCACGCCCTCTGACCTCGACCCGCAGCGCTCCCAATCCACCCTCGGGATGGGGTTTGCGGATCATCGGCAACCGGGCGGTGAGGCGATCCCGCCGGGTGGCCGCCAGCCGAGCGGTGACCCGCCCAACGCCGGGGAACGAGGGCACCAGCAGGAAGGCGTCGGGCAGCTCCGCCCGATAGCAGTCGGCCGCGCCGATCGGATCGGGGAACCAGCACAGTTCCCGCCCAGATCCTGCAGGACGGTGCTGCCAACCGCCGTCGCGCCAGTCGATCGCCTCGCCCGCCAGGGCATCGTGGTGCTGCCGGGCGCAGGCGGGGCCGCCGGTGCCGAGGCGCGCCACGTGGATCTCGTCGACGGTGTCCAGCTGCTCAGCCGCGAACCGGGCCAGCACGCAGCTCATGCCCGGAGCGAAACCGCTCCCGACCGCCACCGTGATCGACCTGGCCTCGGCCTCGGGACCGAGGTCGAGCAGGGCACGGGTGGCCGAGACGGAGTCGGCCGTGCACACCACCGAAGATCCCCGGGACACGATCTCGCGAGCCAGGGCGGGCTGATGGACCGACGGCGTCGCCACCACCACCACATCTGCTTCGGGCAGTCCGGCACCGGCGTCGTGAGCGACGGCCTTGGCGCCCAGCGACGACACGACCTCGGCCACCCGGTCGGCCTTAGGGTCGCACACCACCACGGTCTCCACCGCGGGCGTGGACGTGAGCTGCCGAGCGGCTCGAGTGCCGACGGCACCGAGCCCGACCACCGCTATCCGCATCAGCGCGACTCGGCGGGATCCAGCTCGGCGGGATCCAACTCTCGCCAGCCGCCGCGCTGCGGTGGAGTGCCACCGGTGCCACGGAGCCGCAGGACCGCTGCCACGCCACCGGCCACCCCCAACGCCACCAACGCTCGACGAATCAAGGCCACAACGGGCTCCCGGGGAAGTGCAACGGATCTCGTGGGGCTAGCTGGAATCGAACCAGCGACCTCACCCTTATCAGGGGTGCGCTCTAACCAACTGAGCTATAGCCCCGAGCGGGAGCCGACGGTAGCGGGTGTTGGAGGGTGGATGCGAACCAATCACCGTGGCTCGGGGGGAGCCGGGTTGCGTCGGCGCGGAGGGACGTCCTCCTCGATGACCACCACTCGGATCCCACCGGTCATCTCGCTGATCACGTTGACCAGCGCGGCGGTGAGCACGGTGATGATGGTGGCCGCCAGGACGCCCACCGCGCCGATCATCGCGCACGCTCGCCACATCTGGTCTCCGTAGAAGCGGTAGTTGTCCATGCCGACGTCGGCCATGAACGACTGGACCTTCTCGATCTGTCCGCTGGAGTAGGCCAGGCCCCACAACAGAGCCAGGGTGACCATGACCGCGACGTACAGGCAGGTGTAGAGGACGATGGCCAGCTTCAGGACCGACCAGAGGTCGATCCGCCGGATCACCCGTCGGACCCGGCGTCCCCTTCGTGGGCCGGGGGTGGGCCGCTCCTCGCCGGCCGGCCTAGGGCGCCGGCGTTGTTGACGTGCGGCCGGCGGAGCATCGGAGGGCCCCGCGTCGCCGCCGACGGCCGGTGCAGCCGTGACCAGCGTGGGGTCGTCGGTCGCGGCGGTGGCCGGGGGAGCGACGGCCTCGTCGGCCACCGTCTCGGTGTCGCCGCGAGGAACCGTCGTCGACCCGGCCTTTGTCTTGACCTTGGCCTTTGACTCGGTCTTGGCCTTGGTCTTCGGCTTGCCGCCGCCCTCAGCAGCATCCACGGAACCGGCCGGACTGGTCTTGCCGTTGCCCGAGGTTGCGGGCCTGGGGGTTCGCTGAGGGCCTCCGGTGGGTGCCTTGCGGCCCGTCTCGGCACGGGGGTTCTCTGACCCAGACGCTGCAGGTGGCACCGGAGCAGTCTAGGAAGGCCCAGGACCACCTTGCTCATCACGACCACCTTCGACGTCTGTCCTGCCAGGTGGAACGTCGCGGCGACCGCGTTCGAGCATCAGGGCTCGGTGTTCTGCGGCAACCACCGGGCTCGAGCCGCGGCCCTGTGGCCACGGCGGGTGACCTCCACCTCGACATCGAGGTGGTCGTGCAGGTAGCTGACCAGAACGGCGCCGTTGGCCTCGGCCGCGGCGACCGCTCCGGGACGACCGTCCTCGGCTCCGGCGAGCGCCGCTGCGTCAGCGGCCGCCTGCGCCGCGGCGCGTTGGGCCGCGGCACCCGCCACCCGCACCAATCCGAGCCCGAGCACCGCGGCCAGCAACAGGGCGACGGCCATCACCGGCACCACCTGTCCGTTCTCGCCCGAGGTGCGAGGCGGCTGATCCGACGGTGGCGGCAGCGCGATGGAGTCTGAGACGAGATCTGAACCGAACATGGATGTACCTCCCGGCCCTCGGATCGACGGCCGAAACCTTGATGAGTTGCCCGGGGGAAGGGAGGTACGGCCGCTCAGGCGGCGATGGCACGGGCCCGTGGCCCGCACAACTCAGAGGTTCGTGCTGGTGGTGATCACTCGTCGGCGTCGTCGGCGCTCAGAACCGGGGCCACCGCGGCCACGGTCCGGTCACCGCCCACGTTCATGACCTTCACTCCGGTGGCGTCACGGCCCTGGGACGAGATGTCCCGCACCGGGATCCGGGCCACGATGCCGTCTGACGCGATCGTGAAGATCTCGTCTTCGATCCCGACCATGAACGCGGCGACCACGAAGCCCTTCTTAGCGGTGAGCTTGATGCCACGGACGCCCTGGCCACCGCGGTTCTGGATGTTGAACTTGTCCAGTTGGGTGCGCTTGCCGTAGCCGCCGTCGGTGACGATGAGGATCGCGGTGTCGTCGCGGGCCACGTCGCACGACACGACCTCGTCGCCGGCCTTCATCTTCATGCCGCGAACGCCGGCGGTCGACCGTCCCATCGGCCTCACGTCGTCCTGGGCGAAGCGGATGGTCATGCCGCTGCGGGAGACCATGAAGATCTCGTCGGAGTCGTTCACCGGGATGACCTTCACCAGCTCGTCGCCGTCGCGCAGGTTTATGGCGATGAGGCCGGCTCGCAGCGACGAGTCGTACTCGCTGAATCGGGTCTTCTTGACCTGGCCGTTGCGGGTGGCGAAGAACAGGTACTGGTTGGTCTCGTAGTCGCGCGTGTCGATGATGGCCTTGATCTGCTCGTCGGGCTGCAACGGCAGGAGGTTCACGATGGCGGTTCCCCGCGCGGTCCGCTCCTTCATCGGGATCTCGTGGGCCTTGAGCCTGTACACGCGACCGCGGTTGGAGAAGAAGAGCAGGTAGGCGTGGGCGGTGGTGGTGATGATGTGCGCGATGTAGTCCTCGTCGCGCAGCTTGGCGCCGGCCACGCCACGACCGCCACGACCCTGGCTCTTGTAGGTGTCGGCTGCCACCGTCTTCACGTAGCCCTTCGCAGACATGGTCATGACGAGGTCTTCGTCGTCGATGAGGTCTTCGATGTCGATGTCGCCGACGTCGTAGGTGACCTTCGACTTCCGATCGGTGGCGTACTTGTCTCGCAGCTCACCCAACTCGGTGCGGATGACCTCGTTGAGCACGGCGCGGTCGCCGAGGATGCCCTCCAGCTCGGCGATGCGACGGCGCAGCTCCTCCATCTCCTCCTCCAGTTGGGCGCGGCCCAGGCGGGTGAGGCGGTGCAGCTGCATGTCGAGGATGTACTCGGCCTGGATCTCGGTGAACTCGAACGGTGAGCCCTGGAGCGCTTCCCGGGCCGCCGCCTTGTCTGCCGACGCTCGGATCGTGGCGATGATCTCGTCGATGAGGTCGAGCGCCTTGATGAGGCCTTCGACGATGTGGGCTCGGTCCCGCGCCTTCTTGAGCCGGAACTCCGAGCGACGGGTGATCACCTCGACCTGGTGCTCGAGGTAGTGGAAGAGGGCGTCGCGCAGGTTGAGGGTGCGAGGCACGCCGTCGACCAGGGCGACGGTGTTCACCGAGAACGTGGTCTGGAGCGGGGTCCTCTTGTAGAGGTTGTTCAAGATGACCAGACCCGGAGCGTCACGCTTGAGGGTTATGACGATGCGGGTGTCGTCGCCCGACGACTCCTCGTTCGCATCTGAGATTCCCTCGATCTCCTTGGTGGCCACCAGCTCCTTGATCTTGGAGAGCACCGAGTTGGGACCCACCTGGTAGGGCAGTTCGGTGATGACGATCTTGTCGCCACCCTTGGTGGACTCCTCGATCTCGGCCACGGCGCGCATGCGGATGGAACCCCGACCGGTGCGGTAGGCGTCCATGATCCCGGCACGGCCCATGATCAGGGCTCCGGTGGGGAAGTCGGGACCCTGGACGAACTGCATCAGGTCGTCGGATGTGGCCTCGGGGTTGTCCATCAGGTGGACGGTGGCGTCGACGATCTCGCCCAGGTTGTGCGGCGGGATGTTGGTGGCCATGCCCACCGCGATGCCCTGGCTGCCGTTCACCAACAGGTTGGGGAAGCGGCTGGGGAGGACCTGCGGCTCCTGGAACTCGCCCGAGTAGTTGTCGACGAAGTCGACCGTGTCCTCGTCGATGTCGGCCAGCATCGCCATGGCGAGCGGGGCCAGTCGGGACTCGGTGTAGCGCTCGGCCGCGGCGCCGTAGTCGGGAGAACCGAAGTTGCCGTGGCCGCTGACCAGGGGATGGCGCAGGGAGTGGTCCTGGGCCATGCGCACCAGGGCGTCGTAGATGCCGGTGTTGCCGTGGGGGTGGTACTTGCCCATCACCTCGCCGGTGACGCGTGCGCACTTCATGAACGGACGGTCGGGCCGGGCGCCGACGTCGTACATGCCCCACAGGATCCGGCGGTGCACCGGCTTCAGGCCGTCGCGAACGTCGGGCAGAGCGCGCGAGACGATGACCGACATGGAGTAGTCGAGGAACGACCTCTCCATCTCCTCTTCGATCTCGATGGGCTCGATCAGCCCATAGGCCGTGACCGTCGGGTCGGATCCTTCGTCGAAGCCGTTGTCGTCGGTGGGGATGTCGTCGTCTGCCATGTTCGGGTTCCTGGTTTGCGTCGGGGCGGGATGTCGTGGTGCTCAGCGCGGTGGCGCGCCGGCGACGTGGTCAGATGTCCAGGAAGCGGACGTCCTTGGCGTTGGTCTGGATGAAGGTCTTGCGCGCGTCGACGTCGTCGCCCATCAGGGTGGACACCACGGCATCGGCGGTGGCGGCCTGCTCCACCGAGACCTGGAGGAGCGTTCGGCTGGCTGAGTCCATGGTGGTGGCCTTCAGCTCGTCCCAGTCCATCTCGCCGAGACCCTTGAGCCGGGCGAACTCCTTCTTGTGGGTGGGGTTCTCGGCCAGGAACGCGTTCTTGGCCGCGTCGTCCTTGAGGTAGACCTTCTCCTTGCCCACCACTGTGGAGTACAGCGGCGGCTGAGCGATGTAGACGTGCTTCTGCTCCACCAGGTCCTTCATGTGGCGGAAGAAGAACGTGAGCAGGAGGGTCCGGATGTGGCTGCCGTCGACGTCGGCGTCGCAGAGCAGGATGATGCGGTCGTAGCGGATCTTGGAGATGTCGAACTCCTCGGCTCCAAAACCCGCACCGATCGCCGAGATCAGGGCCTGGATCTCGTTGTTCTTGAGCATCTTGTCCAGCCGGGCCCGCTCGACGTTGAGGATCTTGCCCCGGATGGGCAGGATCGCCTGGGTGATCGGGTCGCGGGCCTTGATGGCCGAGCCGCCGGCCGAATCGCCCTCCACGATGAACAGCTCGCACTCGGACCGGTTGCGGCTCGAGCAGTCCTTCAACTTGTCGGGCATGCCTGCGCCATCCAGGGCCGACTTGCGCCGGGTGGCGTCGCGAGCGGTCCGGGCCGCAGCGCGCGCCCGCTGCGCGTTGATGGCCTTCTTGACGATCTTGTTGCCCTCGGTGGGGTGCTCCTCCAGCCAGTCGGCCAGCTTCTCGTTGGTGGCCTTCTGCACGAGTGTCTTGATCTCGGGGTTCCCGAGCTTGCCCTTGGTCTGTCCCTCGAACTGGGGCTCGCGGAGCCGAACCGAGATGATGCCGGTGAGGCCCTCCCGCACGTCCTCTCCGGCGAGGTTCTGATCCTTCTCCTTGAGGTGGCCCTTGGCCCGGGCGTACTTGTTGACCACCGTGGTGAGGGCCGCGCGGAAGCCCTCCTCGTGGGTCCCGCCCTCGATGGTGGCGATGCCGTTGGCGAAGCTGTGGAGGCCGTCGGTCTGGTAGCCCTCGTTCCACTGGAACGCCAACTCGACCTCGTGCTCCTCCTCGATCTGCTCGATGTAGCCCACCCGGCTGAACAGCGGGTTCTTGCTGGCGTTGACGTGCTTGACGAAGTCGATGATGCCGCCGGCGTACTTGTAGACGACGGTCTCGTGGTCGTGACCTTCCCGCTCGTCGGTGAAGCGGATCTCCAGCGCCTTGTTGAGGAAGGCCATCATCTGGAACCGCTCCAGCATGGTGCGGGCCGCGAACTCGGTGACCTCGAAGACGGTTGGGTCGGGCCAGAAGGTGACCGTGGTACCCGTTCGGCCGCGCGGCGCCTTGCCGATCACCTCGAGCTTGGTGCTCTTGGATCCGCCGTCTGCGAACTCGATCTGGTGGCGGTTCCCGTCGCGGTCGACCTCGACGATCACCCGTTCCGACAGGGCGTTGACCACCGATACGCCCACCCCGTGCAGACCACCCGAGACCTTGTACCCGTCGCCGCCGAACTTGCCGCCGCCGCCGAGCTTGGTGAGGGCGATCTCGACACCGGTCATCTTGAACTCGGGATGCATGTCGGTGGGGATGCCCCGGCCGTTGTCGACCACCCGGCAGCCACCATCGGCCAGGAGCGTGATGTCGATCCGATCGCAGTAGCCGGCCATGGCCTCGTCGACGGAGTTGTCGACGACCTCCCACACGAGGTGGTGGAGACCGGAGATGCCGGTGCCACCGATGTACATGCCCGGACGCTTCCGGACGTGCGCCAACCCCTCGAGGATGGTCATGGAACTGGCGGAATAGGACTTGCTCGCGGCAGCCACCACGCGACCTTTCAGATACGACAAGAGAACCGGCGTGCGTCTTCCCGTTCAACCGCTCCAGACGAGGTTTTCAGCGGTTCCACAGGGCGCAACACGATGGCTCCACCCTACCACGGAGGAGTGACGAATCGGTGCCACGGAACCCTCTTCGGCGATGCCGTCGGAATGTCGTCGCGTCAAGGCACACAAGGGTTTCAGGGCACTGACGGGGTGGGCTCGGACCGGGTCAGCCAGGTGGTCCGCGACCGGGCGGGCGACCCTCAGTTCCGGGCCACCCGCACCGCCACCGACGAGACCTCGTCGCGGCCGAGGAGGACCGACAACCGGGCCACGATCTCGGCCTCGCTCCATCGGATGTGGCTCGCCCACGTCGGGCTCTCGGCCGCCACCTTCAGGGTCGATCCGTCGATGCCTAGAGGCCGGGCGTGGCCGGCCACCTCCTCGCCCACGACCTCGGGCCAACGCTCGTGCACCAGCACCAGGACGTCGACGCTGGGAGCTCCCAGCCCCTCGACCACCAATGGCAGCACATCGCCCAGGTTCGTGGGCGGCGGACCGTTCGGGTCCGGCAGAGGCGTCCAGGGCACCTCCTCAGTCTGGCACCGCGGTCTCGTCGGTGATCACACCAGCGCGAACCCGCAGGACGACACCGGGTACGGCTCCGGCCGGCAGATCGCCGGCGGTGCTCAGGATCGTCTGACCCGGAGGCAGGGACCTGAGCAGCGCGTCGCTGCGGTCGGGGTCGAGCTCGGAGAACACGTCGTCGAGCAGGAGCACGGGCGGCGTCTCGGTGCGGCGCGTGATCACCTCGTGCGCGGCCAGCCGCATCGCGAGGGCCATCGAGCGCTGCTCCCCCTGCGACGCGTGCGTGCGCGCCGGTAGGCCGTCGAGGCTGAGATCCAGGTCGTCGCGGTGCGGCCCGACGGTGGAGACGCCACGCCGGAGGTCGTCGCGCCTCGACGCGGCCAGCGCGGCCGCCAGGCCGCCCTCCATCCACGCCGGTCGGTAGCGGGCCACAACCGGGGCCGGGGTGCGAGCCACCGCCGCGTAGGCATCCGACAACACCGGCGTGAGGGCGTCGACCAGCTCACGGCGCGATCGTCCCACCGCCTCGCCCGCCGCTGCGAGCTTGGCATCGAACACGTCGAGGGTGAGCTCGATCTCGGCGTTCAGACGACCTCCGGCCTGCTTGAGCAGGGCTCCTCGTTGACGCAGGACCCTCTCGAGGTCGGCACGTTCCTGGTCGTGGCGCTGGTGCAGCGTCGCGAGGATGTCGTCGAGGAACACCCGTCGCTCACCCGGGCTTCCCTTCACCAGTGCGAGGTCGTCGGGCGAGAAGACGGTGACCCGAAGCGCTCCCAGCAGGTCTCGGGACCGACGCAGCGGTTGGCGGTTCAGCTGGGTGCGGTTCCGTCCGTTGGCCACGATCTCTGCTTCCAACAACAGCTCACGGCCCTCCCGCTGGGCCTCGGCCCGCACGATGGCACGGTCGGTTCCCACCCGCACGAGAGCTTCGTTCGGAGCACCGCGGAAGGAGCTGAGGGTGGCCAGGTAGGCCACCGCCTCGAGCAG
>JAAZBK010000418.1 GCA_012513855.1 Acidimicrobiales bacterium | reverse complement strand
TCCACGAACAGCAGGGCAACGGTGCGGGTCCGGTCACGAAGCGTCGCGATCCGGTGCTCGACGAGCTCCGCCAGAAGATCCACCACCACCTGATCGACGAGCTCGGTCCGATCCTCTACGACAAGCGGTTGTCGGAGGACGACCTCCGTCGTCGCGTCCAGGATCAGCTGCACGCCGCGCTGGCCGTCGAGCGGGCACCGCTGTCGGCCGCCGACAAGGCGCAGCTCATCCAGGACGTCAGCGACGACATCTTGGGCTACGGACCGATCGACCGGCTGCTCAAGGACGACGACATCACCGAGGTCATGGTCAACGGACCCGACCTGGTGTTCATCGAGCGCAGCGGCAAGGTGGAGAAGACCGGGGCGAGCTTCGTCGACGAGACCCACCTCCGCCGCATCATCGACAAGATCGTGGGCCAGGTCGGACGCCGCATCGACGAGGCATCGCCGCTGTGCGACGCCCGCCTGCCCGACGGCTCCCGCGTCAACGCGGTGATCCACCCGCTGGCGATCGGTGGACCGTTCCTCACCATCCGAAAGTTCTCGAGGGACCCGTACCAGATCGACGACCTCATCCGCTTCGGCACCCTCAACGCCGCGTCGGCTCGCTTCCTCCAGGCCATGGTGGTCGGCCGCCTGAACATCATCGTGGCCGGCGGCACCGGTACCGGAAAGACCACGACGCTCAACGTGTTGTCGTCGTTCATCCCCGGCGACGAGCGCATCATCACGGTGGAGGACGCCAAGGAGCTCCAGCTGCACCAGGAGCACGTGCTGGCTCTCGAGGCCCGGCCACCGAACATCGAGGGCAAGGGCCAGGTCACCATCCGCGATCTGGTGAAGAACACCCTCCGGATGCGGCCCGACCGCATCGTGGTGGGCGAGTGCCGCGCCGGTGAGGCCCTCGACATGCTCCAGGCGATGAACACCGGTCACGACGGTTCGCTGACCACCGTCCACGCCAACACCCCGCGTGACACCCTCGCCCGGTTGGAGACCCTGGTGCTCATGGCCGGCTTCGACCTCCCGGTGCGGGCCATTCGTGAGCAGATGGCCTCGGCCATCGACTGCGTGGTCCAGCTGACCCGTCTCCGAGACGGCACCCGTCGAATCACCCACATCACCGAGATCCAGGGCATGGAGGGCGACGTCATCACCACCCAGGACGTGTTCCTCTTCGACTTCGGCATGGGCGTCGACGAGCACGGCCGGTTCCGTGGCCACATGAAGGCCACGGGCGTCCGGCCCAAGTTCGCCGAGAAGCTCGCCGATCAGGGCATCCGCCTCGGCCCGGAAGTGTTCCAGCCCGAGCAGTTCGCCAAGCGTGCCGCGGGGGCGTGGTGAAGCGCCGCTGGGGCCAGTTGGCCTACGTCGCCTTCATCTGCAGCCTCCTGCTGGCCTTCTTCGGGTCGTCGGCATCGTCGGCCAAGGCTGAGGACGAGGGTGCCAAAGATGGGATGCTGACGATCCGCGGCATCGACGGCACCGACCGCAAGGCGGTCGAGGTGACCGTGTTGTGGACCGGCAACGCGACCGACCTGAGCAAGATGGCGCTCCGTGAGAACGGCGCCGAGCGCAAGGTCACCGACCTCGTCGACTTCCGTGAGGCCGGCCGTGGCATGGGAACCGTCATCGTGATGGACCTCTCCGGTTCCATGAACGACGACGGGGCCCTCTCGCGTGCCAAGGCCGCGGTCGCCGAGATGGCCGAGAACATCCCCGAGGGCGACCTCATGGCGGTGGTGAGCTTCAGCAACGACCCTGAGGTCGAGACCGCCTTCACCAGCAGCGCCGGCCAGATCAACGCCGCCCTCGAAGGCATGGCTGCACCCAGCGACGGGCGGACGGCGATGTACGACGGCATCCGCAAGGCCGTCACCCTCTTCGAGACGCGCCCCGCCCTCCAGCCGAACATCCTGCTGGTCACCGACGGCAGCGACGACGTGTCCGGCGCGAGCCTCGAGGAGGCTCGGGCGTCGGTCGTGTCGGCGGGAGCGGCGTTCTTCGCCGTGGAGCTCACCCACATGGACGGTGAGGTCGACAGCGGGGCGATCAGG
>JAAZBK010000417.1 GCA_012513855.1 Acidimicrobiales bacterium | reverse complement strand
TCGTCCATCACGCAAGGAGCCTCATCATGACCGTCACCGCGAACCTCGGCTTCCCCAGGATGGGAAGCGGCCGCGAGCTGAAGTGGGCGCTCGAGGTCGCCTGGCGCACCGGCGATCACAGCGAGCTCCGGAGCACGGCGGCACAGCTCCGCGCCCGCCACTGGAAGGTGCAGACCGACCGAGAGATCCAGCGCACACCGATCGGCGACTTCTCGCTCTACGACCACATGCTCGACGCCACCCTGGCCGTCGGTGCCGTTCCGGAGCGCTTCGGTGGCGTCGCCTTCGACCCCGAGTCCTCCGACGCCGACCTGCACCGCTACTTCGCCATGGCCCGTGGCGGACTCCTCGACGGCGAGGATCGGGCGCCGTTGGAGATGACGAAGTGGTTCGACACCAACTACCACCAGCTCGTCCCCGAGTTGGCCCCCGCACAGACCTTCGAGGCCCGTCCCGCTCGCCTGCTCGGCCACCTCGCCGAGGCCAAGGCCCTGGGGGTGGCCGCCAGGGTGGTGCTGGTGGGCCCGCTGACGTTCCTCGGACGGTCGAAGCGGACCGACGGCGGCGATCCGTTCGAGCTGGTCGATCGACTGGTGCCCGCCTACGCCGAGCTGGTCACGACGCTCCGCGACGCCGGGGCCACCGCCTTCCAGCTCGACGAACCGCTCCTGGTCACCGACGTTCCCGAGGCGGCGATGGCGGCGTACCCCCTCGTCTACGCCGCTCTTCGCGATGCCGCCGGCGACGCCGAGGTGACCCTGGCCACCTACTTCGGTCCGCTGGGCGACAACACCGCCGTCGCCACCGCCCTGCCGGTCGACGTCCTCCACGTCGACCTCGTCCGCGGCGCCGGCCAGCTCGACGCCGTCCTCGACTCCCGTCCAGAGGAGCTCGCTCTGTCGCTGGGGGTCGTCGACGGGCGAAACCTCTGGCGCACCGACCTCGGACCCCGCATCGCCCAGGTGCAGGAGGTGGTGGACGCGATCGGATCGGACCGCGTCCAGATCGCTCCGTCGTGTTCGCTGCTGCACCTGCCCGTCGACCTGTCGCAGGAGGCCGAGCTGGATCCCGAGCTGCGGTCCTGGCTCGCGTTCGCCACGGAGCGACTCGACGAGGTGCGGATCGTTCACAAGGTGGTCGAGGGCCGAGCCGACCGGGTGGCGGCCGAGTTGGACGAGAGCCGGACCGCCGCGGCATCGCGAAGCAGGTCGCCCCGGGTGCACCGCTCGGCGGTGACCGAACGGGTCTCGGCCATCACGCCCGACATGGCCACCCGCAGATCGCCATATCCTGAGCGCAGAGCCGCCCAGGCCGATGCGCTCGGCCTCCCACCGCTACCGACCACCACGATCGGATCGTTCCCCCAGACGAACGAGATCCGAGATCTTCGGAGGCGGTACCGACGCGGCGAGATCGACGCCGCGGCCTACGAGGCGGGGTTGCGAGCCGCTACCGAGGCTTGCATCCGCGAGCAGGAGGAGCTCGGCCTGGACGTTCTGGTGCACGGCGAGTTCGAGCGAACCGACATGGTGGAGTACTTCGGTGATCAGCTCGACGGCTTCTTCACCACCGCCAACGGCTGGGTGCAGAGCTACGGATCTCGTTGCGTGAAGCCCCCGGTCCTCTACGGCGACATCGTGCGAAACGCCCCGATGACGGTCGAGTGGAGCGCCTACGCGGCGGGCATCACCGACCGGCCGATGAAGGGCATGCTCACCGGGCCGGTCACGATCCTGTGCTGGTCGTTCGTCCGGGACGACCAGCCGTGGTCGGCCACCGCCCGCCAGCTGTCGCTCGCCCTGCGTGACGAGGTCGCCGACCTGGTCGCCGCGGGGATCCCGATCATCCAGATCGACGAACCAGCGCTTCGCGAAGGTCTCCCGCTGCGGAAGGCCGACCAACCCGAGTTCCTCGACTGGGCCACCGAATCGTTCCGTCTGGCCGCTGGCTCGGCGCCCGACACCGTCCAGATCCACACCCACATGTGCTACGCCGAGTTCGGCGAGATACTCGATGCGGTCGTGGCCCTCGACGCCGACGTCATATCGATGGAGGCGTCGCGGTC
>JAAZBK010000416.1 GCA_012513855.1 Acidimicrobiales bacterium | reverse complement strand
GACCTCGGCGTACTCGACCGGCACGACGGAGGAGACGGCCTTGACGATCGGCGTGGTGGCCTGGCCACCACAGGTGATCATGTTGACGTTGTCGACGGTGCTGAGATCATCCATGTTGACGGACGGGCACAGGTATGGGCCGACGGCGGCCGGGGTGAGGTCGATGGCGCGGATGCCCGCCTTACGGTACTTCGGGGCGTTGGCCTCGTGAGCCTTGGCGGAAGTCGCCTCGAACACCAGGTCCGGCTTCGGGTCCTGCTGAACGAGCCAGTCGACGCCCTCGTGGGAGGCGGTGACTCCGAGATCGCGGGCACGGCGCAGTCCGTCGGAGTCGGGGTCGACACCGACCATGTAGATGGGCTCGATGTTCTTCGAGTTGTTGAGCAGCTTGATCAGCAGGTCAGTGCCGATGTTGCCGGGGCCGACGATGGCGGCCTTGAGCTTGGTAGACATGTGAACCTTCTTCAGTGAAATGAGTATTTAGATGAATGTCGCGGACAGTCGGCCGTAGGGCCCGTAGTCGACCTCGACGCTCTGCCCGGCGACCACGGGGGCGGCTCCACAGAAGCTGCCGGTGAGGACGATGTCGCCGGCCTTGAGCGGAACTCCCTGCTCCCCGAGGACGCCGGCAAGCCAGTGCAGGGGTGCCAGCGGGTGGCCCATGACGTCCGAGCCGGTGCCCGAGCCGGCCAGGTCGCCACCGATGCTCATCTCCGCGGTGACCTTCGGGAGGTCCTCGAGGGAGACGTCGACGGGGGTGCGGTCGAGGATGACGGCGCCGCAGGAGGCGTTGTCGGCGACGGTGTCCACCAGGCGGATGTCCCAGTCCCGGACGCGGGAGTCGATGATCTCCACCGCCAGGTGGGTGGAGGCGATGGCGGCGTGGACGTCCTCGATCGTGGCGTCGGCAGCGAGGTCACTGCCGAGGATGAAGGCGAGTTCGGGTTCCACCTTCGGGGCGATGAAGCGGGAGACCTCGATGTCGGCGCCGTCGGCAAAGACCAGGTCGTCGGTGAAGAAGCCGAAGTCGGGGCTGTCCACGCCCAACTGCTGCTGCATCGCCAGGGAGGTCAGGCCGATCTTACGGCCGACGACGGTGCGGCCGGCGTCAATGAAGGCCTGCTCCTGGAGCTGCTGGATCCGGTATGCGCCGTCGAGGTCGAGGCCGTCGACGGTCTCACGCGGGGGCGCGATGGGGTCACCGGTGCGGTAGGCGTCGAGCAGATCCTTGGCGACGCCGTCGAGGACATTGTCTGCGGTCATGGTCACTGTCTTTTCCTTATCGGGCGATCATGAGGCCGAAGCCGGCGACGAACTCGGGAATCGGCCGGTAGAACTCGTACTCCACCTGGTACCCGCCGTGGGCGGCGGTGAGCGCGGAGAAACCGGCGACCCAGGTGCGGACCTCGTGGGAGGAGTTACCGGCGTCCTCGGCCATCTGGGCGGCGGTGTAGTGGTCGAAGCGGGTCGGATCAGCGGAGGCGCAGTCCGCCATGAACTTCTGGTCCCACTCCGGGTTGATGTCGATGATCCCGGTCTCGGCGGCGTTGGCCTTGCCGGCGGCGGTGACGCGTGCCTCACGGGCGTCGCGGTCGGCCTGGTCGGGGTGGCCGTGGAGCAGGAACTCCTTCTGGGCGTCGGTCGCCTCGGCCCAGCGCGGCAGCGGCGGGTCATGGGACAGGCCACCGGAGGCGATCATGAGGACCTTCTTGTCCAGGTTGGCCGCCCACGTGCCCACGGCCTCGGCGAGCAGGCGGATCCGCTCCATTGCCGCGAAGGGGTGGGCGACACCGTTGACGAAGATCGGTATCACCGGCTTCGCCGTCAGGGAGCCGAACATGAGCTCCACCGGCTGGGCACCGCCGTGGTCGATGACCATCTCCCGGGAGATGGCCACGTCCACGCCCTGATCGATGATGAACTGGCCGAGGTCCTCGG
>JAAZBK010000415.1 GCA_012513855.1 Acidimicrobiales bacterium | reverse complement strand
TCGACCGGTGTACCGGCGGGTGCGACCCCGATGTCGGTGAGGTCGTCGGGGTTGGTGTTCTTCACCACGATGAACAGGCAGTTCCAGCTCATCGCCGCAGAGTAACCACGGTCCGGCCCACGCGCTCGACGATCCGACGGCCGCGGGTCCGTTCGCGGGACCAGGTCGGGCTACCTCGCGGTCCCGGCCTCGACCGGGGCCTACGCTCCGGATCCATGCAGGAGACCGTCGACGGGCGCAGCATCGCACCGGAGGAGATGCCGGCCGCCATCGACCGCCTCCTCGACGCCCTGGAGGCGATCGACGCCGACGGGTGGTATCCGGCCATCGACGTCGACCGACAGTGGTCCCGTCACAATCCGACCATCTCCGGCGAGTTCGCGCGGCCGGCGGCCGTGCGGGGCTACCTGCGGCGCGAGCTGTCGAGCCTCCTGGACCGCGGCGCGGTGGTCACGGCCCGGGCATCACGCCGGGCACTGGCGCTCACCGACACCGAGTTCTTCGCCGCGCTCGACGAGGAGCGCTTCGACCTGCGGGCCAAGAAGCTGTTCCTGTTCGGACCGGAACGGATGGCCCTCTCCCTCGAACGTCTCGCCCACTACTGCGGAACGCCGGCCGAATCGTTCGAACGCCACATCCTGTTCACCAACTACGCGATGCACGTCGAGGCGTTCATCGAGCGGTTCCCCGACGCCGAGCAACCGAACCGGCCGGGCGTGCAGATGCCCGCGTTCCACCACAGGACCGGCAACGGCGACGGCGTGAGCCTCGTGAACATCGGGGTCGGCCCCGCCAACGCCAAGACCATCACCGACCACGTGGCCGTGCTGCGACCGGACACCATGATGATGATCGGCCACTGCGGCGGACTCCGGAACCACCAGGCACTGGGCGACTTCGTGCTCGCCACGTCGTACCTCCGGGCTGATCACGTGCTCGACGAGATCCTCCCCACCAGCGTTCCGATCATCCCCAACCACCTCCTCAACTCGTTCCTCCTCGACGCGCTGGTCCGCCACGACGTCCCGTACCGCCTCGGGATCGTCCACACCACCGACAACCGGAACTGGGAGCTGAACCAGGGTCCCACCCTCGCCGCCATGAGGGCGGCGCGCAGCGTCGCGGTCGACATGGAGTCGGCCACCATCGCCACCAACGGATTCCGCTACCGGATCCCCAACGCCACGCTGCTGTGCGTCTCGGACAAGCCGCTGCACGCCTCGCCGAAGCAGGCCGACAGCGCGCTCGCGTTCTACGAGGCCAGCAAGCGGGTGCACCTGGACCTGGCGCTGGAGTGCATCGACCGGGTCCGGCGCGACTTCCCCGGTGGCCTCCCCAACAACGACATCAGGGCGCCCGACGAGCCGCTGTTCGGCGCCGAGACGCCGCCGGCCCGGTCCTAGGTCGAGCCCTCGCCGTCAACCGTCGAGGTGTTCCTCGGCGGCCAGCAGGGCATCGAGTCGGTCCGCCTGCTCCTCGGTGGGCGACACCAACTCGAACTCGAAGCTCTCGATGGCCCTAACGGCGCGGGGTTCAAGAACCAGCGGGTTCGACAGGTCAGCTGCGGTGAACATCTCGCTGCCGGCCAGCACCTTCTCGGCCCGCAACCTGCTCTCCGCTATCGGTTTGGCCAGGGGAAGGATCTCCACCTCGGTCATCAGCGTCGCCGGGCCCTCGATCGACGCCGGGTCGTCGGGCACGAGCAGGACCGGTGCCACCACCTCGCCGATGCCCCACAGCCCGACGACCCGCGACGTGTCGGTGAGGTAGAGGAAGCATGGCTGACCAGGCGCCATGAGGTCGGCGCGGTCTCCGGGCTCGACGGGATACCGGTAGACCTGGCCGTACCGCTCGATCATCGGTCCGACGTCGAAGGTCGAGCGGTCGCCGCGCAGGACCCACCCGCCCACAGGCGTTCCCCCGGCCGTCTTCACCCGTTCTGCCATCGGGCGATGCTCGCAGATGGGCCGGGCCCCGACGAACGCTGCGAGTCCGTCAATCGGCGAGGCCGCTGAGGTCGACGGTGATCCCCTCGACCTCGTCGGGGTGCTTGGCCAGCCACGCTCGGGCGTAGGGGCACTCCGGGCGGATGGTCTCACCCGTGCGACGGGCCCGCTCGACGGCGGCGGCCACGAGCTTCCCACCGATCCCCCTGCCGCCGAACTCGTCCGGCACCTCGGTGTGGACCAGGACCAGGGTGTCGCCTTCGACGCGGTAGACGAGCTGAGCCGTTCCGCCATCCACCTCGTAGAGGAAGCGGTGGCGTTCGACGTTGTCGGTGACTGTCATGGGATCCTCCGAATCGATGTGAGTCGAGTCTGGTGCGTCACCGCCGGATCGCCACCCGGGGTCCGGAGCTGACCGCGGCCCGCCCGGTCGTCAGCCCAGCACCTGGTCGAGCTTCGCGGTCACGGCCGAGAGGTCCACGGAGGGGTCCTCGGTGATCCGGGTGATGGCCGACAGGGTCACGAAGCCGTTCTCGACCGCTCCGCTGTCGGTCTCGGGTGGCAGGTCAACCGGATCGCCCCAGTCCATCTTGACGTCGTACACCTCGTCGTGGCCGGGCTTGGGCACGAGCGATGCGTTCAGGATCGCCCGGGTGGGCATGTGAGCGATGGTCGCCCGCTTCCACCCGACCAGTTCGTCCACCTCGAGGTTGGGCACGTTGACGTTGATCACCGCGGCCTCGTCGCCGGGATCGTCCAGCATCGCCTCGGCCACGCGGGCGGCGACCTCGGCTGCGGTGTCCCACTTCTGGCCGAGGATCTGGTCTCCGTAGCCCTGACCCTCGACGTCGTCGCCGGCGACGTCCTGGCTCACCGCCAGGCCCGGGATGCCCCCGTTGCGGGCCGTGATGGCTGCGCCGACGGTACCCGAGTGGTAGATGGCCCGGCCGGTGTTGGCGCCGGGGTTGATCCCCGCCGCCACCAGGTCGAAGGAACCCCCGAACAGTCCCAGCCGGGCAAACGTGACGCACAGCGCTGGCGGCCCCGAGATCGACCACGCCTCGGCCACGCCCTCGATCTTCGCCGGACGGACCTCGGGACGGATGATGTGCAGCGCTCCGAGCGCCGCACTGGCACCCGAGTACTCACGATCCGGTGCCACCACCACCACGTCGCCCAGCGCGGTGAGCCGGCGCGCCAACACGTGGAGGCCGGCGCCGTCGATCCCGTCGTCGTTGGTCACCAGGATCCTCATGGATGATCTGCTCCCGTAGCCGGCGATGCGCGCGGGCGCACCCTACCGGCGGGTCGCAGCGGTCCGAACCGTTGGGTGGCCACCTCCAGGAGGGACGGCACGGCTCAGACGGTGAAGACCTGGCCGGGCATCGCCAGCTCGACCGGTCCGTCGAAGGCACCAGGCGCCTCGGCCGCCTCGACGCGGGCAGGTCCGGCGTCGCGGTAGGTGTGGGTGAGGGCGAGCCGCCGAACGCCGCTCGATCGCGCCATGGCACCGGCCTGTGATCCGGTGAGGTGTTGCACCGCTCCGGCCTCGTCCTCGGCCAGCGTGGCCTCGCACACAGCCAGGTCGAAGCCCTCACGGGAGGGATCCAGCGAGTCGAACGACCAGGCCGGGCCGGTGTCGGCCGAGTAGGCGAACGTGCGATCAGCCCACGCCACCCGAACCGCCAGGGTCTCCACCGGGTGGTCGGTGCGACTGAAGGCGAAGGAGAG
>JAAZBK010000414.1 GCA_012513855.1 Acidimicrobiales bacterium | reverse complement strand
TCGACCTCGTACAGGAGTTCGAGCTCCTTTCTCACGGCATCCTGGGAGCGGCCCTCTCCATGGGCTGGTCCCCCCAAGACCTGCCCGCCGAAGCGACCGGCCGCCCTCGCTGATCGACCGCGTCAAACCTTCTCGTACACATCGAGCGTTCACGCCTCCAGCACAGAGATCGGCATGATCGAGAGGCCGTGATCGATCGGCTTGCCTGAACCCGGCAGGTTTCAGGCCAGGTCAAGGGTGATGAACAGAGTAGAATGTCAGCTGATGGCGCCCGTGCTCGTCTTCCTGGGCATCGCAGCCCTCGTCGGTTGCCTGATACGCGTGGGCGTGGAGGTTCGTCTGCGAGCCGCTTCTCGACGTCCTGACGTGACCGACGGAGACCTGTGCGAGCTGAAGCAGGCCAATCGGATCAGCTCGCTGGCGGTCGCCGCGTCGGTGGCGGGAATCGCAGCGGTCGGGCTCGTCTACGTGGTCGTCCGGCTCCTCTGAACGCAACCCGTCCGTACGTTCGCTCCCTCGTTGGGCAGATACCGAGCCGGTGGCTCAGGCGGCGCCCGCGATGAAGCGGTCGCGCTCCTCGGCACTGTCGAAGCCGATCACGCCCCACACGGTGTCCTCGCCGGCCCGACGCATGCCCTCGACCCGGTGGTTGCCGTCCTCCAGCTTCAACTGGCCTTCTTCGTAGGTGACCACCACGGGCGGCGGCTCCCAACCGTCCTCGACCTTCTCCTCCAGGTTGGAGACATCGTCGCGCCAGTCCTCCTCGTCGATTGGAACCAGCACCGGGTGGTCGGCCGGTCCGGCCAGGCGGTTGAGCTGATCGATCCTCAGCTCGACGGGACCGATCCACAGCAACTCCCGATCGAGGAGCATCTGGCCCAGCGGAGCGTTGTCGCTGCCCGGGCTGGCCAGGAACCTGGCCATCCATGCATCGATCTCGTCACGCTCCGCGGCAGATCGGGCGGACTCTACGGTGAACTTCTCGCTGGACATGAGCTGCTACTACCCGCACGGGCCGCTGGCCAGAACGGCGAAGCGTCGAGTCGAGCCCCTCAGCCGTACCAGGTGTGGGTGGGCTCGGGTAGCTCGAGGAGGTGGCCCGAGTCGTTGAAGGTGTGGAGCGTCCACCGCTGGCGCTCGGAGTCCCAGCCCCATTCGGTGAGGCCGGTGTTGGTCGGGCGCATCTGGGTGCCGTTGCCCGGGTGCGGCACCCCCAGCAGAACCCGCATCGAAGCCATGATCACCCCGGCGTGGCACACCGCCACCACCCGCTTGCCCTCGTGCTCCTCGACCAGCCGGGCCAGCGTCGATCGCACCCGTTCGTGGAAGCTGTTCCAGCTGTCGCCACCGGGGGCGAAGACCCGGTCGGGCTCGGCTTCCATGTCGAAGGAGCCGTACCTGGCGGCGTACTCGCTCCACTCCATCCCGTCGGCCTCGCCGGTCAGCACCTCGCAGAGGTCACGACGCTGATCCGAGAGCTCGAGGCCGACGCCCGAGGCGATGATCTGGGCGGTCTCGACCGCTCTGCGCAACGTGCTCGACATCAGCACGTCGGCCTGCATCAGGTCGGCCCCGGCGAGGTGGTCGCGCAGCGCCTCTGCCTGCTTGCGACCGAACTCGGTCAACCCCCGGCAGCCCTTCTCGCCGGCGATCGGTCCGTGGAACCCGGCGTGGGCCTCTCCGTGTCGTACGAGGATCAGGTGCACCCGACCACGGTAGGAGCGACCATTCCCATCGGCACCCCTGAACGCGGCGGTGAGGTTCGAGGACCGCCACCGGCTGTCCTCCAGCACGGTCTCGATGGCGGGTATGGCCGTCTCGTCGCCGAGCAGCACCAGGTGCTCGGCCGCCGGCAGCGGCGCGAAGGTCTTCGGTCCGGCCACGCCGACCTCGGCGCCAGGCTCGGCCGTGGCAGCCCAGCGGGCACCGAGGCCGTCGTGGCCCGTCACGATGTCGACCAGCAACGAGCGGGACGCCCGGTCGAGCCTGCGGATGGTGAAGGTACGGGGCGTGGGCGGAACGACCCCGTCCGGGTACGCGAGTCCGTCGGGCGACACCGTCGGCAGGTGGGGCCGGTGGCCGGGCGCCGGGATCAGCAGCCGGACCGCCGGAGCGGGCCCCTCGCCCAGTTCCATCTGGGCGAGGGACTCGTCCACGATCGTGAGACGTCGACGTCGTGAGCTGATCCAGTGAGCTGCTCGGACCCGGGCGATGCAGGTCACGAAGCCCAACGGCAGTGCGTCGTCGCCCACGCCGGGCTAACCCGCGGCAGCTGCGAGCTGAGGACCCAGCTCGCTGAGCAGGTACTGGATGCTCACCGGGTTGGGGGTCTGGAGCGCTGCGCCGAGCGAGATGTCGATCGGGACCAGGCGCTCGTCGGTCGTGACGGAGAGACCAGCGACGAGCGGCATGGCCAGGAAGGCGCTGCGGGCGTCCTCGGTGTAGAGGCCGACGATGGCGATGTCGGCGCTG
>JAAZBK010000413.1 GCA_012513855.1 Acidimicrobiales bacterium | reverse complement strand
GGCCCCACCGGGGTGTCGCCCACCGAATCCTCCAGGCGGACGGTCTGGATCGCCTGCTCGAACAGGGCCGGGGTGCGGAGGTCCTGGCTCAGCTGACCCGGGACCCCGCTGGTGGGCCAGAGCCGGTGGTAGGTGGCCCGGGCCCTGGCTTCGTCTTCGTCCCAGCAGATCTTGGCGAGCGTGGTCACGTCGCCCGTGCCGCCGTTGTCGCGGTAGACGGAGATGGTCTCGGCGTCGGGGCCGGTGGTCACGAGACCATCGGCCACCTCGGCGGCCACCCTGGCAGCCGCCGGCCCGAACGCCGACATCATGATCTTCGGAGGTTCGTCGGGAAGGTCGTAGAGCCGAGCGTCCTCGACCACGTAGTGGTCGCCATCGAAGGATCTCTCTCCGCCCTGCCAGAGCAGGCGGAGGACCTCCACGGCTTCGCCCAACATCGCCAAGCGTTCGGTGGCCGGGGGCCACCGGTCACCCAGGATGTGCTCGTTGAGGTTCTCTCCCGTCCCGACGCCCAGCCAGAAGCGGCCCCCGGTCAACAACGAGGTGGTGGCGGCGGCCTGAGCGATCACGGCCGGATGGATGCGCATCGTCGGACAGGTGACGGCCGTGCCCAAGGCGACCCCGTCGAGCTGTGACAGCGCTCCCAGCACCGACCACACGAACGGGCTGTGGCCCTGTTCGTCGACCCACGGGTGGTAGTGGTCGGTCACCGCCATCTGGTCGAAGCCGTGGTCGAGAGCAGCCCGAGCCTGATCGACGATGGCACGCGGTCCGTGCTCCTCAGAGGAGAGCCCGATTCCCACCGAGAGGTCTGAAGCATCCATGTCGGCTCTCCTTCCCGCAGGCGCTGAGAGCAAACGCTGGCGTCAGGACGCCGGGTAGCCGTCGGACCGTAGAAGTCGAGCGAGGTGCGCGGCGTTGCCGGCCAGGGTGCTCACGGTCTCGCTGACCTTCTCCGGGATGGCGTCGAGGTCCTTGAAGTCGACCGAGCCCATGGCCTCTCCGACCCAGTAGGCGCTTCCACCGGCCGGAACGGTGAACCCCACGTCGCTGAGCGCCTGGAACAGCTGCGCCGAAACGTTGTGCGCGCCATCCTCGTTGCCCACCGTCGCCACCACGGCGACGCGGTCGAAGCTGATCATCCTTCCGCGATGGTCGGTCTCGCCCAGGAACGCGTCGAGACGTTCGAGAACCCGTCGACAGACGCTCGACGGGTTGCCGAGCCAGATCGGGGTTGCGAGCACCAGGATCTCGGCGTCGAGGATCTTCTCTCGGACCTCGGGCCAGTCGTCGCCCTGGCCCTCGTCAGAGGTGACGCCGGGTGCGATGTGCAGATCGACCGCTCGAACGGTCTCGGTCTCCACGTGGTGTTCGCCCAGTGCATCGGCGATCAGGCCCAGCATGCGATCGCAGCTCGACTCGGCCGGCGAGGGCTTCAACGTGCAGTTGATGGCGAAGGCGCTGGGGTGATCCGTCATGTCGCCGTGCTTCCCTGCGGGTTGCGCAGCAAACCCCGGTTCGCTCAGTGGTTGCGCAGGGCGCCGATCAGCTCGTCCTTGGTCATCGAGGAGCGCCCGTCTATTCCGATCTCCTTGGCCCGTTGGTAGAGCTCGGTCTTGGTGCGGTCTTCGTAGTCGGTCGCCCGGCCGCCCCTTCGGCCGGTGGTTGAACGCGACGACGACGCCGACTCGTTGGCGATCCGGGCCGCCTTCTCCTTGCTCGCCCCATCTCGGCGCAGCGCCTCGTACTGCTCGTCGTCCTTGATGCTCGGTCCGTGGTTCTTGGCCATGACGCCTCCTCTGTCGGATGCGGTGCACTCCCCGCCGGGTTCAGGCTGAACCGCAACCGCCGCTGACCACGGCCTGCGGGCTACCGCCAGGCGAAGACGGGCTGCTCGAAGTCGGCCACCGGGCGAGGGTCACCCTCCAGCGCCAGCCAGCGGAGCTGCACGAGGACAGCGCCGGTCGGGGCGTGGATGAGGTCGCCACCGAGGGGGACCTGGACCACCGGTCGTGGGCTCTCGGGGATCTGGACGAACCGGGGCGAATCGTCACGACACAGGTTGTGGAGACCGATGCGATATGCGGCCTCGACCTCGTGGGGCGACGGGGCCAGATCGAGCCGTCCGCCACCCCAGACGACGACGGGGGTTATGACGTAGCCGGACCGGGTGGGGTAGTCGTCGAGGAGGCCGAGCACCGAATCACGTCCGAGGCGGACGCCCAGCTCCTCGTCGGTCTCGCGCAGCGCGGCGTCGACCTCGTCCTCGCCCGGGTCCAGTCGCCCTCCGGGCAGGGCCCATTGGGACGTGTGGCTGTTCAACCGGGCCGATCGGCGACAGAGCAGGAAGGCGGCGCCGCCGGAGACGTCGACCATCCGCCCGTCGAGCCCGTGGGCGCCGCCGGGGATCACCGACATGTCCTCCTCTGCCCACGGCGCCGGGTCGATGCGATCCTCGCCGACGTCGGAATCGACCAGCACGAGGGCGACTGCGGCCCGGCGACGCCCCTCGTCTCGCTCCACCCGGCGCCGGTGGGCCGTGAGGTTGGTGGTGACCCTGGACCGCAGGTCGTCGTCGTAGGAGATCGGCGTCGGGACCGAGCTCGGTTCCGGGTCGACACGGTTCTTCATGGGCCCATCCTCCCGCGTGTGACCGTGCGGCCGCTCCATCGCCGCCAAGGGGTCGGGCCCACGACGAACTGGAGCCCACGCGTCCCGGTTTGCGGATCCGTTCGGTGTGGCCTAGGGCTTCGAGGTCGAAAGGCAGCACCGACCCGAGGAACGAACGCCATGACCACATCGATCGAAGCGCCGGCTGCACCGAAGCGGGTGGTGATCATCGGTGCCGCCGGGCGGGACTTCCACAACTTCAACCTGGTCTTCCGCAACGATCCGGCCTACGAGGTGGTGGCGTTCACCGCGGCGCAGATCCCCGACATCGCCGGTCGCTCATACCCGCCCGAGATCGCCGGTGCGCTGTACCCGAACGGGATCCCGATCGTCGACGAGGCCGACCTCGCCGACCTCATCGACCGCGAAGCCGTCGACGTGGCGGTGTTCGCGTACTCCGACGTCTCCTACGAGACGGTGATGCGCCTGTCGTCCATCGTCAACGCCGCTGGCGCCGACTTCTGGCTACAGGGCACCCGGACAACGATGCTGCGCTCCACCAAGCCCGTCATCTCCATCTGCTCGGTGCGCACTGGCGTCGGCAAGTCGCAGACCACCCGCTACGTGGCCGAGATCCTCAAGCGCACGGGCAAGCGAGTGGTGTCGGCCCGTCACCCGATGCCCTACGGCGACCTGGCGGCTCAGGAGTGCCAGCGCTTCGCCACCTACGAGGACCTGGACCGCCACGACTGCACCATCGAGGAGCGCGAGGAGTACGAGCCGCACATAGACGACGGCTTCGTGATCTACGCCGGTGTCGACTACGAGAAGATCCTCAGGGCAGCCGAAGAGGAGGCCGACGTGATCCTCTGGGACGGCGGCAACAACGATCTGCCGTTCTTCGTGCCCGACCTGCACATAGTGCTCGCCGACCCGCTCCGACCCGGTGACGAGCGGCGGTTCCACCCCGGTGAGGCCAACGTGCGCATGGCCGACATCGTCATCATCAACAAGTGCGATTCCGCCCGACCCGAAGACATCGAGGCGGTGGAGGCCAGCGTCCGTGAACTGGCACCGAAGGCCACCATCCTTCGCGCCAACTCGCCGGTCACGGTGGAGGACCCCTCGGTCGTGGCCGGCCGCGACGTGGTGGTGATCGAGGACGGTCCCACGCTCACGCACGGGGGGATGTCGTTCGGGGCCGGGGTGGTGGGCGCCCGTGCCGCCGGGGCCGCGTCGATCGTCGACCCGTCGGCCCACGCGGTCGGTTCCATCGCCGAGACCTACGAGAAGTACCCGAACGCCGTCGGGATCCTGCCGGCCATGGGCTACGGGGACGCTCAGATCCGAGACCTGGAGGCGACGATCGAGGCGACCCCGTGCGATGCGGTGGTGAGCGGAACGCCCACCGACATCCGGCGCGTGCTGGAGATCACCAAGCCGATCACCCGGGTCCGCTATGCGCTGGAGGAACTGGAGCCCGGGCGGTTGGAGGAAGCGGTGCGCAAACTGCTCTCCTGAGCGGTTCCTCCTGCTCCGCGGTCAGGAGCCGGTTGGTGGGTTGACGAACCAGCGGTTCTCCTCCAGCAGACGGCGGCTCCGCCAGCCGTCTCCGTCACGCGCCATGTCGTGGAGGTAGGTGCCGCCGCAGCAGCTCGGCTCGTCCAACCACGGGAACTGCATGGGGTTGAGGAACGTGGCCCGCACGACCGCGGCGTCGCCGTCCAGATCCACCTCGACGTTGGTGATCACGTGCTGGGTCCACGGCAGGATCGGAATGGCTCCGGCAAGGAAGTCGACCACCTCGTCGAGCGTGCCCGCGATCCCGCCCGCCGACGTGTAGTCGATCGTGGCATCGTCGGTGAACAGGGACCGGTAGAGGTCCCAGTCGTGGGTGTCGACCGCACGCGCGTAGCGCGCCAGGAGCTCTTGGATGTCGAGCTTGTCGCTCAGGGCCTGTACGTCCACTGGTCCTCCCGGCTCCGGTCAGGCCGACCAGGCGTCGCGGCCGTTGATGCCGTAGAAGCGCAGCCAGACGGCGCGCTCGGGCTGAACCGCTAGGAAGGCCGTGTCCGGAGAGCCGTCCGGTCCGCCGGGAGCGAAGAGGTTCAGGTCGTAGTCGAACACGCCGTTCCACAGGCGGTGCTTGGTCTCGGCGTCGTCGTGCAGCGACGCCTGACCCCACAGCTCGACCCCGTCGCCCGCCTCGG
>JAAZBK010000412.1 GCA_012513855.1 Acidimicrobiales bacterium | reverse complement strand
TCCATCGTGGCCAGCGTCGACATGGGCCCAGCCGTTCCCGGGCCGGACCCGGACCGGGCGGTCGACATCGACGTGAGCGAGGTGCCCGAGGCCACCGCCACGGCCCTGGCGCTGGCGCCGCTGCGCCGCGTCACGCTCGACGTCGGGAATCCCCACCTGGTGCTGCTGGTACCGGACCCCGAGGTGATCGATCTGGTGGCCGCCGGCTCCACCCACGAGGCCGCGTTCGCCGCGGGCATGAACGTCCACTTCGTGGCGCCCACCCCGGGTGAGGACGACGCCATCAGCATGCGGGTCTGGGAGCGGGGCGCCGGGGTGACCGAGGCGTGCGGCACCGGAGCCACCGCGGTGGCCCGCGCCGTCCACGACTGGGGCCTGGTCGGTGAGCGGGTGGCGGTCCACATGCCGGGCGGCGACGTGGTGGTCGAGGTCGGCGAATCGATGACGCTCCATGGGCCGGCCACCTTCATCGGCTCGGCGGAGGTGATCGCGTGACGCCGTCGGAGCGGGTCGGTACGGTCGGCGCGGGTGGCCCGGAGGACCTCGGGGTCGACGGCGCCACCGACGATGGGCTGATCGACGACCTGAGCGACGGCGTCCACGACTCCTGGGACGATCAGGACGACGACGGTGACGAGGGGGAGAGCCACCGCGGTGCCTTCGGCGACTTCGGTGGTGAGAGCCGCGGCGCCCTCATCGAGCGGACCTTCCGGGAGCGCATCATCATCGTCGGCGTCACCCTCAGCGGTGGCGACGCCGAGCAGACCGACGCCGACCTCGACGAACTGGCCCTCCTGGTCGACACCGCGGGCGCCGACGTGGTGGGCCGGGTGGTCCAGCGTCGGGTCTCGCCCGACCCGGCCACCTACCTGGGCAAGGGCAAGGTGGAGGACCTCAAGGAGCTCTCGGTGGCGCTCGACTGCGACACCGTGGTGTTCGACGACGAGCTGAGCCCGGCCCAGCAGCGCAACCTGGAGAAGATCCTCGGCCGAACCGCGCTCGACCGCACCGCCGTGATCCTCGACATCTTCGCCCAGAACGCCAGCAGCGTGGAGGGCAAGGCGCAGGTGGAGCTGGCCCAGCTCCGCTACCTGCAGCCCCGCTTGCGGGGCAAGGGTCAGGCGCTCTCCCAACAGGCCGGTGGCATGTCGGCTGGTGGCGGGGCCCGGGTCGGCAGCCGTGGACCTGGCGAGACCCAGCTGGAGACCGATCGCCGGCGCATCACCCGCCGCATCCACAAGCTCGAGGCCGACCTTCGGTCGATCTCGGCGCACCGCGACGTCCAGCACAAGCAGCGCTCCCGCAGCCGGGCCAGCCAGGTGGCCATCGTCGGCTACACCAACGCCGGCAAGTCGACCCTGCTCAACCAGCTCAGCGGCGCCGGGGTGCTGGTGGAGGACCGTCTGTTCGCCACCCTCGACGCCACCACCCGGCGCCTCCAGCTCCCAGGGGGCGAGGCCGTGCTGCTGAGCGACACCGTCGGGTTCGTCCGCAAGCTGCCCCACCAGCTGGTCGAGTCGTTCAAGTCGACCCTGCGGGTGGCGGCCGAGGCCGACCTGCTCGTCCACGTGGTCGACGGATCCGGGCCCGACCCGCTGGGCAACATCTCGGCGGTGCGCGAGGTGCTGGAGGAGATCGGAGCCGGCGAGGTCCCCGAGCTCCTCTGCTTCAACAAGGCCGACCGATCCGACGAGGTGGCGCGCCTGGTCGACCGCAACCCCGGCTCGGTCGGGATCTCGGCGGTGACCGGCGAGGGGGTCGAGGAGCTCCTCCTCACCGTCGCCGACCGACTGCGGGCCACCACCCACGTGCTGGACCTGGTGGTGCCGTTCGGTCGGGGCGACGTGATCGCCGAGGTCCACCGCGAGGGCGAGGTGCTCGACGAGACGGTGGGAGAGGACGGCATGCGCCTCACGGCCCGGCTCGACGAGGCGGCGGCGGCGAAGCTGGCCGAGTGGGTCACCACCTGAGGTGGAACGGCCTGGGGCGTGATCGCCCGGTCGGGCCGTGAGAGGCGTTTGGATACCCTGTCGCCCGTGACCGATCAGAGCGACCCCTCCTCCACCTCCGATCCCGGGCGCGGCGCCTGGGGCGTCGGCATCGCCACCATCGACGAGGCCGGACGGGTGCTCGACACCTGGTACCCCGACGTCCACCTCGACGCGACCGGCGGCGTCCAGCGCTTCGGCGACGACGTCGGTCACGAGGGTGGATCCCAGACCTACGAGCTGGATCGGGGACACACGTTCCAGAGCCTGAAGGTCGACCTCTCGTTCCTGATCGGCCCGGACGAACGGCGCAAGGTCGACAGGAAGGCGGTGGTGACCTTCATCGAGGACCTCGCTGAGCCCCCGGTCGACGCCCACGACGCCTACCTGCGCCTGCACCTGCTGTCGACCCGCCTGGTGAAGCCCCACGGCGCCAACCTCGACGGCCTGTTCGGCCTGCTGAGCAACGTGGTCTGGACCAACCACGGGCCGTGCGCGGTGGAGGGGTTCGAGCAGGTGCAGATGAGCCTGCGGGCGGTCGGCCAGCACGTCACCGTCTACGGGATCGACAAGTTCCCGCGGATGGTCGACTACGTCGTGCCCTCGGGGGTGCGCATCGCCGAAGCCGACCGGGTTCGTCTCGGCGCCCACCTGGCCGAGGGCACCACGGTCATGCACGAGGGGTTCTGCAACTTCAACGCGGGAACCCTCGGCGCATCGATGGTCGAAGGCCGCATCAGCGCCGGGGTGGTGGTGGGCGACGGCTCCGACATCGGCGGCGGGGCCTCGATCATGGGAACGCTGTCGGGCGGTGGCAAGGAGGTCATCTCTGTCGGTGAGGGTTGCCTGATCGGAGCCAACGCCGGCGTCGGCATCTCGCTTGGAGACCGCTGCACCGTCGAAGCCGGGCTCTACGTCACCGCCGGCACCCGGATCACCACTCCCGACGGCGAGGTGGTGAAGGCGGCATCGATGTCGGGGATGAACGACCTGTTGTACCGGCGCAACTCGGTGAGCGGTGCGGTCGAGGTCCTCTCCCAGACCGTCGAGTGGGGCAGCCTCAACGCGGCCCTGCACCAGAACGACTGACGCCTCGCTAGCCGTGACCGCACCCGGGTTCACCCCACCGCCGTATCCCTACGACAGGCTCGCTCCGCTCAAGGCGGTGGCCGAGTCGGTTCCCGGCGGCCTCGTCGACCTGTCGGTCGGCACCCCATGCGATGCACCCCCGGAGCAGGTGGTGTCTGCGCTGGCGAACCCCGATGCCGCTCGTGGCTACCCACCGTCGATCGGCACCGGCGCCTACCGCGATGCCGCCGCCGGTTGGCTCGAACGGCGCCTCGGCGTGTCGGTGCAGCCCGACGGCCTGGCGGCCTGCATGGGCACCAAGGAACTGGTGGCCGGGATCCCGCACTGGCTCCGGTTGCGAGACCCCGCCCGGGACACGGTGCTCTACCCCGAGGTCAGCTACCCCACCTATGCCATGGGGGCGACGCTCGCCGGCTGCCGCGCCGTGCCCGTGCCGGTGGGCGACGACTGGTGCCCACGGCTCGACGCCATCAGCGACGGCGACGCCGCCCGCGCGGTCTGCCTCTGGATGAACACCCCCGGCAACCCGGCCGGTGGCCTGGACGACCTGGCAGCGGCGGGGGAGTGGGGCCGACGTCACGGCGTACCCGTGCTCTCCGACGAGTGCTACGTGGAGTTCACGTGGGACGGGCCGCCCCGCTCGATCCTCCAGCACGGCTTCGACGGGGTGCTGGCCGTGCACTCCCTGTCCAAGCGGTCGAACCTCGCCGGGTCCCGGATCGGCTTCTACGCCGGCGATCCCGACCTCGTCGGCTACCTGTCGGAGGTGCGAAAGCACGCAGGCTTCATGCCGGCCGGTCCCGAGCAGGCCGCAGGTGCCGTGGCCTGGTCCGACCAGGGCCACGTCGACGAGCAGCGGCAGCGCTACCAGGAGCGGCTCACCGTCCTGGCCGAGGCCCTCAGATCGACCGGGCTGCCCGTCGATCAGCCCGGTGGAGCCTTCTACCTGTGGGTGGCGGCACCGGGTGGCGACGCCTGGCGTCTGGCCCGCAGCCTCGCCGAGAATGCGGGCGCGCTGGTCAGCCCGGGGGAGTTCTATGGCGACGCGGCCGCCGGGCGGGTGCGCTTGGCCGCGGTGCAGCCGCTCGAACGGATCTCCCTGCTGGCCGACCGCCTCGGCGACGCGAAGCTGGTCCCATGACGACGCCAGCCGCCGACCTCCTGCAGCTCACGAGCGACCTGGTGGCGATTCCCTCGGAGAGCCACCGGGAGGAGCCACTGGTCGACTGGTTGGAAGCGGAGCTCCGCGCCGTGCCCTGGCTCACGGTCGAGCGGGTCGGCCTGAACCTGGTGGCCCGCACCGACCTCGGCCGGGACACGCGTGTCCTGCTGGCCGGCCACACCGACACGGTGCCGGCCAACGACAACGCCACTCCCCGAATCGAGGGCGACACGCTCTGGGGCCTCGGTGCCACCGACATGAAGGCGGGCTTGGCGGTGATGCTCGAGCTGGCCAGGACGGTGGCCGAGCCGGCGCTCGACGTCACCTACGTCTTCTACGCCGGCGAGGAGGTGGCCGCGATCCACAACGGGCTCAACCACCTGTTCCGCGACCGTCCCGATCTCCTCCAGGCCGATGTGGCGCTGCTGGGTGAACCCACCGATGCCCTCATCGAGGCGGGTTGCCAGGGCACCATGCGCATGGTGGTCACCCTCAAGGGGGTGCGCGCCCACCCGGCCCGCCCGTGGATGGGCCGCAACGCCATCCACCGGTTGGGTCGCCTGCTGTCGATCGTCGAGGCCGTCGAGCCCCGTCAGCCGGTGATCGACGGCTGCACCTTCCGCGAGTCGCTCCTGGCCGTGGCCGTCGAGGGCGGCGTGAGCGGCAACGTCGTACCCGACCGGGCCGCCGTCACCCTCAACCACCGCTTCGCCCCCGATCGCAGCGAGGCCGAGGCCGAGCAGTTCGTCCGCGACCTGCTCGCCCCCGTGCTCGAGGACGACGACGACTTCGAGGTCACCGACTCGGCCCCGGCTGCCACCCCATCGCTCGAGCACCCGGTGCTCCAGGCGCTGGTGGCCCGCAACGGCTTGGAGGTGAGGGCGAAGCTCGGGTGGACCGACGTCGCCCGCTTCGCGGCCAACGGCATCCCGGCCACGAACTTCGGACCGGGAGACGCCACCATCGCCCACACGGCCGGAGAGCTGGTGCACCGCGCCCCGATAGAGCAGTGCCACCGGGCGTTGGTCGACCTGCTCGTGAACGGTGTCTGAGCGACGTCGATCCCGTTGGCTCGGTGGCCGCCCGACCCGGCCCGGCCGGCCGGACCAGCGCCGGAGCGGTCCGCCCGGAGAGGAACCCTGGTGGCGCCCCGACGACCAGGCGGTGGCCGAGGCGGAACTGCTCGATCGCCACACGCTGGGCAAGGGGTGGCGGCCGGCGCACATGGTGAACAACGCGGAGCGCGCCCGGCCCCTGGGCGACGACCCCGACTCCGATGCCGTCGAGTCGGCTCGTTCGGCCCGGCAGCTGACCGGCCTCGACGAGGGGCGGGCCTGGCGTCACCGCGACGGTGGCCTGGTGGTTCTGCGGTCGGAGGTCTACGCCGACGAGGCCGACGGCTCGGCGAGTGCGCACCGTTCTGCCTGGCTCGAGCACGCGGAGCGGGCGCTAGGCGCCACCTGGCGCGAGCGGTGGCGCGAGCGCGATCGGGAGCCGGGCTGGATCGAGGCCCGGTGGATGGGTTCGGTCGACGCTCCGATCCTGGGGAACCGGTGCGACTGGTTGCGCATAGAGGACCACACCGCCTCGGCGGGCGCGGCCCGGAGCGGCGGAGATGGAGCGGTGACCGTCTACGAGCACGTCACCGTGTGGCTCGGTCGCCGTCAGGCGACGGTGGTGATCCGCCACGACGTGGGGCTGGACCTCGACGACGTGGTGGAGAGGTGTGCTGCGGAGGTCGAGCGGCGGTTGGGGACCGCTGAGCGCTGACCGGGTGGTCAGGGGCCGGGGCGGACCGTGGCGGGGCGCCGCGTCCTCAGTCGAAGATCGGGTCCTCGTCGCGGGTGCGCTTCAGCTCGTAGAAGCCAGGGGTGGCGGCCACCAGGACCACGCCGTCCCAGAGCTTGCCGGCGGCCTCGCCCTTGGGTGCGGGGGTGACCACCGGTCCGAAGAACGACACCCCGTCCACCGAGATCACCGGGGTGCCCACGTCCTGGCCCACCCGCAGCATGCCGTCGTCGTGCGATTCGCGGAGCCTCTCGTCCCACTCGGTCGACTCGCCCGCGCCGGCGAGCTCTACCGGGAGGTCGGCGTCGATCAGCGCCTTCTCGATCAGCTCCCGGCTGATCTCCTCGCCACCGGGGTGGATCCGGGTTCCGAGAGCGGTGTAGAGGCGGTCGAGCACCTCGGGGCCGTGGGCGGCCTCGGCGGCGATGCAGACCCGTACGGGTGCCCAGGCCTTGGCCAGCATGTCGAGGTAGTTCTGCGGGAGGTCGCGGCCCTCGTTGAGCACCGCGAGGCTCATCACGTGGAACCGGACGTCGATGGGGCGGACCTTCTCGACCTCCTTGATCCACCGGGAAGCCATCCAGGCCCACGGACAGGCCGGGTCGAACCAGAAGTCGGCGACCGCGCGGGTGGTGTCGGGGTCGCTGACGGTGGTGTGGGCGCCGTCCATCTCACTGCTCGTGGTGTTCATGTCATCCTCCGTGGGTGGCAACGTCGACCGTACCGGCGACATTCCAGAAGCCCGACCCGACGGCGCGCCGGCGTCGGGCCTCAGGCCTCAGGCCTCGGGAGGATGGGTGGGGAAGCCCGGGGTGGCAGGGCCGGCCTCGCCGGCGGTCTCGTGGGGCGGATCGGTGCCGTCGCCTGGGGCACCCTCGCCTGGGTCACCGGCGCCCGGCTCGGCGGGCCCGGCAGGTCGGTCTCTGCGGCCGAACAGCCGGAGGCCCAGCTCGGCCACCAGAGCCAGGCCCAACGCACCGGCGATCATGAACACCCAGACCGGCAGGCCGGAGTCGTCGCTCGGCTCGGAGGGCACCGAGAAGGGCCCCACCCGCGGCAGTTCGGTGACCGGGGGAGGGAGCACCCCGGTGTCGAATGCATCGTGGCGGTTGGTCACGCCGGGCGGGTACGGGCGAGCCACCGCGGCGGCCAGGTCGATGGAGCCCAGTGCCAGGCCGTCTCCGGGCACCGTGGTCTCCAGCAACCGGTCGACCGCCTCGTCGCGGGAGAACCCCATCGACATCAGCAGGGCCAGTCCGCCGCTCACCTGGGCCGCGGCCATCGACGTTCCGCCCCGGCACTCGTAGCCGGACCCGTCGCCGGTGTCGACCGGCACCGATGAGACGATGCCCACCGGCTCCCCGTCGCGGTGGCAGGTGTACTCGGTGTCGGTGGTGAGGCCGCCGGGAGCGGCGACGCCGATCGAGTCGTCGGGAAGGCGGGGTGCGTAGCTGGCCAACCCACCGCTCCGATCGGTGGCGGTGACGAGCAGGGCGCTGCTCACGTCGAAGAACGTGGGCTGGTCGACCCGGCTCCCTGCCGAGAGGACCACCACCGCACCCGCCTCCCAGGCCTCGCCGATGGCGTCGAGCAGGTCGGGAGCCAGCCGGTAGGGAGCCGTGATCGAGAGGTTGACGATGTCGACGTGCTCGCCGATGGCCCAACGCACTCCGGCGGCCAGGTCTGCCGCATCGCCGTCGGCGGTGCACGAGGCGTCGTCGCAGCGCGACTCGAGGGCCTTGACCGACAAGATCTTGGCCCTGGGCGCCACCCCGGCCACGCCGACCCCGTCGTCGGCTCGGGCTGCGATGATGCCGGCGACGTGGGTGCCGTGGCCATCGGTGTCGGTTCCGCCCGGCGTGCACTCGGCGGCCGACCCTGCCGCGCCTATGCAGGTGACGGAATCCTCCACCTGGCCCAGCAGGTCCGGGTGGGTGGAGTCGAC
>JAAZBK010000411.1 GCA_012513855.1 Acidimicrobiales bacterium | reverse complement strand
GACACCGGTTCTGGAGTGGCGTGCTTCTGGGATGGCCCGGCTCGCGGGATCGCGAACCCGCCAGCGGGCCCGGTGCCGTGCAGCAGTGAGGCGGGGTATTGGTCGAATCACCACCTGTGCTACATCTCGGTGGCCGACCCGCGGCCTCCGCCGGGCGACCTGTTCTGGCTGGGCGACTATGTCGACTACGGCGACGTGTACGAGTGCTTCCAGCCACAGACCGGCGCGTTGATTCTGTTCTGGTCGCCGGATCCGCCACCGAACTCCGGCGCGGGGCCGACGCCGCGGGAGGTGGCTCAGATCGCGGTGGAGCGGATGAATCTGCGGGCGATCGACATCGGCATCACACCTGAGGCACGTGAGGGCAGCATCGGGATTGTCGGGATGCCGGTATGGATGTGGGCGGCCAATCCTGGCAGCAGCACGGTGGGGCCGATCACTGCGTCCGCCAGCGCTGGCGGGATCACGGTCACGGCTACCGCCGAGATCCACCGGATCACCTGGGACATGGGCGACGGCACCGTGGTCCGCTGCACGACGGCCGGCACGCCGTATCAGGCGGTGTTTGGTATGGCGACGTCGCCTGATTGTGGGCACGTCTATGAGAGGTCCAGTTCGCGGGAGAACGGTTCGAGGTACACGGTGACGGCCACCTCGAACTGGGTCATCACGTGGGCAGGGGCGGGACAGACCGGAACTATCCGGCTGGACGGCCTCACACGGTCGGTCGCGATCGCGGTCGGGGAAGCGCAGGTGCTCGTGCAGTAGCGGGCAGCCAGGGAGGCAGGGACGATGAGCAGCACAGCGACCAGGACAGGCGGGACGGTCAACGAGGGCGGTGCGAGCGAGCCCACGCTGGTCCCGCCACCGAAGTTGCGCCGACGACCGGCGCTGGTCGCGGCGGCGATCACCGCGATCTGTATCGGCGCTCTACTGGCGGGGTGGGCTTGGACCTCGACGACCAACACCGCGGAGGTCCTCGTCGCGCGTGCGACGATCGAGCGTGGTGAGGTGATCGAGGCCGCTGACGTGGTCAGTCTGCGGGTCAGTGCCGATCCGGCCCTGAGCCCGGTGTCGGCGTCCCAACTCGGTCGGGTTGTGGGGCAGCGGGCGGCGTTGGACATCGCTGCCGGCGCGATGCTGACGCCGGCCTCGTTGACCACCGAGGTCGTGCCGAGTCAGGGGCAGTCGGTGGTGGGGGTCGCGTTGACCCCGGCGCAGGTGCCAGGGCTGGGACTGCAGTACGGGGACCGGGTGCGGGTGGTCGTCACTCCCGCTCAGGGTCAGACCCCATCGGCTGGCGCACCTTTGTTCAGCGATGCCACGGTGGTGGGGGTGCACACCTCCGCCGAGACCGGGCAGATGGTGGTCGACCTCCTCGTCCCGCGCGCGGATGCCGCCGTGGTCGCCACCCGGATCGCCACCGGCAATGTCGTGCTCGTCCTGGACTCGCGGGAACACTGATGGCTGTTGTCGCGCTCACCTCAGCGTCCGGCTCCCCCGGGGTCACCACTACCGCCCTCGGGTTGGCGTTGTTGTGGCCACGTCCGGTGCTGCTGATCGAGGCCGACCCGACCGGCGGCTCGAACCTGTTGGCCGGGTACTTCCGCGGCCTGCGGGAGTACCAGGCGGGGCTGATCGAGTTGGCATTGACCGCGATCGACCTCGCTGACGCCCTCGCCGAGGTGGCCCAGCCGATCGAGGGCACGAGCGTGTCGTTCGTGGCGGGGACCCGCTCGCATACCCAGGCCCGCGCGGTGCGGGAGCTGTGGGCCCCGCTGGCGGAGGTCCTGAGCGAGGTGGAGGCCACCGGGCAGGACGTGATCGTCGATGCCGGCCGCCTCGGACTGGCCGGATCACCGGAACCACTGCTGGAGGCCGCCGACCTGACCCTGCTGCTCGCCCGGACCACGCTGCCGCACCTGTCCGCGCTGCGGTCCTGGGCCGAGGCCTTCCAACGGGATCCTCTCGACTGGCACCAGGCGGGCGTGCTGCTGGTCGGTGAGGGCCAGCCCTACAGCGCCCGTGAGGTGGCCGGGGTCGTGAAACTGCCCGTGGTCGCCTCACTGCCCGAGGACCCCGAGTCGGCCGCGGTGTTCTCCCGAGGAGCGCAGCCACCCAAACGCGTCGAGACCAGGCCACTGGCTCGAGCCCTGACCGCGGCGATCGCCTCGATCCACTCCACCATCGCCGAGCGCCGCAACGACCTGCTCGAAGGAACCCGGTCATGACGCCACGACTCTCCCAGAACCCCGACGACAACGACGGCGCCCTGCCCCGCCTGCCGCTGTTCGCCCAGAAAGCGCCGCGTGCGGAGCCGCTCAACGGCCAGCACCAGACGGCCTGGGACGCGCACCCGCCGGTGGTGGCCGGCCCGCCGGTGGTCGTGGGCATGGATTGGGCACTGGTGGCGGCCCTGCGCGCGCAAGCCTCCGAACAGCTCAGTCAGGCGGTCGCCGCCGACCGTGGCCGGCTCGACCGGGTCGCGCAGCAGGAGTTGGGCCGCACCATCGTGCTCGACCTGATCGAGTCCACCGTGGCTGACCGGGTCAATACCGGCTCGAGCCCGCTGTCGGGGGTGGAGCAGGACGGGGTGGCGCGGGCGGTCTTCGATTCGCTGTTCCGGCTCGGGCGGCTCCAGCCGTTGGTCGATGACGACCGGGTGGAGAACATCATCATCACCGGTCATGACAATGTCCTGCTCGAATTGACCGACGGCTCCTTGGTTGAGGGGCCCCCGGTGGCGGACTCCGATGAGGAACTCATCGACTTCCTCGTCTTCCTGGCATCCCGCTCCGAGGTCAACGCGCGCGGGTTCTCCGAGGCCCAACCGAGGCTGCACCTGCGCCTCGACGGTGGTTCCCGCCTGGCCGCTGCTGCCTGGGTGACGCCGCGCCCGTCGGTGGTGATCCGCCGGCATCGGCTCATGGAGGTCACCCTCGATGACCTGCTGGCCCGGCAGATGCTGACTCCGGTCGCGGCCTCGTTCCTGCGGGCGGCGGTGCGGGCCCGTAAGAGCATCGTCGTCTCCGGTTCGCAGGGGGCCGGCAAGACCACCCTGGTGCGGGCGTTGTGCGCCGAGATCGCCCCGCTGGAGGCGATCGGCACCTTCGAGACCGAATACGAACTGCACCTGCACGAACTGCGGAAGCGGCACCGGATCGTCCACCCCTGGGAGGCCCGCCCCGGCTCGGGTGAACGCGGCCCGGACGGGCGCGCGGCCGGGGAGTTCACCCTCGACGATGCGCTGGTCGACTCCTTCCGCTTCAACCTCGCCCGCCAGATCGTCGGCGAGGTCCGCGGCAAGGAGATCTGGGCCATGATCAAGGCGATGGAATCGGGCACCGGCTCGATCTCCACCACGCACGCCTCCGACGCCGTCGCGGCGATCCGCAAACTCGTCACCTGCGCCATGGAGGCGGGCCCGCACGTCACCCAAGAGCTGGCGACCAGCAAACTGGCCGCCACCATCGACGTGATCGTCCACCTCGACCTGCGCACCGCCACCGAGGCCGGACACACCACGCGCCACCGGCGGGTCGCCGAGATCATCGCCCTCGACCCCGGGGAGCGGGAGACCGGCTACGCCACCACCCACGTCTTCGCCCAGGCCGGCGACGGCACAGCCGTGCCCGCGGTCCTGCCCGACGCCTACCGCGCCCTGGCCGCGCACGGTTTCGACCTGAACGGCTACCTCGCCCAGAGTCAGGACGGGTCATGATCGTCCTGGTTCCCGGCCTGGCCGGAGCGCTCGTCGTCGGAGGAGTGATCGCCCTGGTCGTGGGGCTGCGCCCCTCCCCCGTGCTCGAGCGCCCCTCCCGGGCCCACCGGCTGGGTCGGCTCTCCAAACGCACCCGGATGCTGCTGCTCGGTGGGTTCGCCGCCGGTGTGCTCGCGTATGTGGTCACCGGGTGGGTACTGGCGCTGGTGGTGGTACCGGTGGCGTTCGTCGGACTGCCGGTCCTGCTCTCCTCCTCCACCGCGGCCGCCCGGATCGCCCGCCTGGAGGCGATGGAGGAATGGACCCGCTCCCTCTCCGGGGTGCTGACCGTCGGGGTCGGGTTGGAGCAGGCCCTGGTCGCCACGTTGCGCTCCACCCCGGCCGCGATCGCGCCCGAAGTGACCCGGCTGGTGGCACGGCTGCGGGCCCGGTGGGTCACCGAGGACGCCCTGCGTGCCTTCGCCGACGAACTCGACGACGCCACCGGGGACCTGGTCGCGGCCAACCTGATCCTCGGGGCCCGCCGCCGCGGCACTGGCCTGGCCAAGGTCCTGGAAGCTCTCGCGGAGTCGGTGGGCGCCGATGTCCGGGCCCGGCGTCAGGTCGAGGCCGACCGGGCCAAGCCGCGCGCCACGGCCCGCTGGGTGACCCTGATCAGCATCGGTGTGCTGGTGGTGCTCTCGATCTCGGGCACCTACGTCGAGCCGTACCGCAGCCCGCTCGGGCAGATCGTGCTCGTCACGCTCCTGGCGGCCTACATCGCGACGTTGGTGTGGATGAAACGCATGGCCGTCGGTCGCCCTGTACCCAGATTCCTCACATCGCCTGACCCCATCACCGCCCCCGCCTCTGCCGCTGCGAAGCAGGTCACGTCATGAGTACTGGACTGCAGATCGCCCTGCTCGCCGGTGCACTGCTCGGCCTCGGTGTCGTGCTTCTGGTCGCGCGGCTCGTGCCGGCCGAGCCGGATCTGGCCGAAGCCCTGGGCCGACTCACCCCGACCCGTACCCGGGCCACCGCCACAGCCACTGCCGCCGGTTCGGCCCCGGTCCCCGCGACCACGGGCAAGGAGCGGATCGGGCTCTGGGCGATCAAGGCCCTGCCGCCGGCGCTGTGGATCCGGACCCCGACCCGGGAGTTGGCGCTGCTGCGCATACCGCTGGCCCGGTTCTATGGGGACAAGATCGTCATGGCCCTCCTCGGCCTGGTCATCCCGCCCCTGTTGGGGTTCTTCTTCGAACAGCTCGGGCTCGGCCTACCGGTCGCGATCCCGGCGACCGCGTCCCTGGTCCTGGCCGTGATCATGTTCTTCCTGCCCAACTACAACGCCGTCGACGACGCCGCCACAGCCCGCCTCGAGTTCACCCGGGCGCTGGGGTCCTACATCGACCTGGTCGCCCTGGAACGCACCAACGGCTCCGGCGTGCGTCAAGCCATGGAAGCCGCCGCACAGGTCGGCAACTCGTGGGTCTTCACCCGCCTCTCCGAAGAACTGACCCGCTCCCGCTGGTCCGGCCAACCCCCCTGGGATGCCCTGCACGCCCTGGCCGACGAACTCGGGTTGCCCGAACTGGACGACTTCGCCGACATCATGCGCCTGTCCGGGGAGGAAGGGGCCTCGGTCTACGGGAACCTGCGCGCCCGCTCCGCCGCGATGCGCACCGCCATGCTCAACGACGAGATCACCGAAGCCAACAACGTCGGCGAACGCATGACCATCCCCGGCTCCCTCCTCGGCGTCATCTTCATGGCCCTGCTCGTCGCCCCATCCCTGCTGCGGATGATCACCAACACCTAGAGGCCAAGATCCACCCACGAAACACACCCGGAAGGAAGCACCGACAATGAACCCATTCCTCGCACTCCTACTCAGGCTCCACCTCGGCCTCGACGCGCGACGGCGCGCCCGGGACGAGAGCGGCTCGGTCACCACCGAATATGTGCTGTGGGCGGTGGCCGCCATCGCCATCGTCGGCATCGTGGTCGCGGTGGTGAGGTCGTATGTCGAGAGCCAGGCCGCGCTCATCCGCTAACCGGGCCCGCAGGGAACGCGGCTCGGCCTCGATCGAGCTGGTCATCCTGCTGCCGGCCCTGTTCGCGGTCCTGTTCCTCGGGATGCAGGCCGCGCTGTACTACCACGCCCGCACGGTCGCGATCGCTGCCGCCCACCAGGGCGCCAAAGCCGCCGGAGCCGAGAACGGCACCGCCGCCGACGGCATCTCTGCTGCGACCTCGTTCCTCATCGACGCCGGCGGCGAGAGCGTCCTCACCGGTGCCAGCGCGACCGCCAACCGATCCGCGACGACGGTCACGGTGACGGTCGCGGGGCACAGTTTGAACGTCATCCCTGGGTGGAAACCTGCGGTCGTCCAGTCTGCGTCGCTGCCGGCGGAGAGGTTGACGACACCGTGATCACGTGGCGACGCAGGAGGGGCGGCGAGGGTGGCTCGGCGGCGATCGAGGCCGCTATCGGGGTGCCGGCGTTCGCGTTGTTCGTCGCTCTGATCATCTTCGGTGGCCGCACCGCGCTCGCGCATTCGGCGGTGGAGTCGGCGGCTGCTGAGGCCGCCCGCACCGCCTCGATCGCCCGCACCGCTACCCAGGCCCGGGCCGGCGCGCAGGCGGCAGCGCGGGGGTCTTTGGCGAATCAGGAGATCCGCTGCGTGAGCGTCACCGTGAGTATCGATGTGTCGGACTTCGCCAAGCCGGTCGGGCAACCGGGCGCGGTGGCCGCCACCGTGCAGTGTCGCCTCGACCTGGCCGACCTGTCCGTGCCAGGAATCCCCGGTAGTCGCCTCATCACGGCGACCAGCACCTCGCCCATCGACTCGTGGAGGGAACGCCGATGACGCACCGAACCCGCGGTGAGCGTGGCTCGCTCAGCATCTGGCTGGCCGTGGCCAGTTTCGTGATGATGCTGCTCGTCGGTCTGGCCGTCGACCTCGGTGGGCAGGTCCACGCCAAGCAGCGCGCCCACAACATCGCCGCCGAAGCCGCCCGCACCGGCGGGGAGCGAGTCCAGGCCGCGCCGGCCATCACCGGCGACCACGTCGCCGTCGATGTCGCGGCGGCACGCAACGCCGCCCGCGCCTACCTGGCCGCCGCAGGCGTCACCGGAACGGTGAGCATCACCGGCGGCGCCACCATCACGGTCCACGTCACCGACACCTACACCCCCAGGTTCTTGAGCATCATCGGCATCGGCGACCTGACCGTCACCAGCACCGCCACCGCGCGAGTGATCCGCAGCCTCGGAGGAAACGAACAGTGACCCAGCCCACGCTTCGGCAGCGCCTTCGCGGTCTCGCCGCCACCCTGGTCATCCTGCTCCTCGTCGCGGGAGTGCCGGTCCTGCTCATCGCCATCGGCGCCGCCCCCTGGCAGGCCGACCTCACCAACCTTCCGGCCCGCCTGACCGCACCCGACGACGGCGCCCTGGCAATGATCGTCATCGCCGTCGTGGCATGGATCGCGTGGGCGGTCGTGGCCGTCTCCCTCGTGCTGGAAGTCATCGCCCAGGTCCGCGGCCTCCCAGCCCCCTCCTTCCCCGGCCTCGGCGGCCCGCAGCGGGCGGTCGGGCGACTCGTCGCCGTCGCGGCGCTACTGTTCATCGCCGCCCCCACCGGGGTGGCCGCGTTCCCGGCCCCGCCCGCCCACGCCGCCGTGGCCGCGCCCGTCCAACCCGCGGCTGCGCCCGTCCTACCGAAGGCTGCGCCCGTCCAGGGTGCGCCCGTCCTCCCCCAGTCTGCGCCCGTCCCCGCGTCTGGTGAGGCTTCACCCCAGGAGAGGTCGAGCATCGACTACACCGTCAAACGCGGTGACAGCCTCTGGAAGATCGCCGACCGGCTCCTCGGCGACGGCGCCCGATTCCCCGAGATCGTCGACCTCAACACCGCCCTGCTCAACGGGCGACCCGACTTCATCACCGCCGGCACCGTGCTGAAAGTGCCGAACCACGCACCCGAGGGCGAGCGTGCAGGCGAGGAGTACGTCGTCAAGGCTGGCGACACCCTCTCCGAGATCGCCGACGCCGAACTCGGCGACCCGACGCGCTACCCCGAACTGTTCGAGGCCTCCCGCGACACCGTCCAGCCCGACGGGTCGCGCCTGACCGATCCCGACCTGATACGCCCCGGCTGGCAGATCACCATCCCCGGGCAGCCCGCCCACGAAGAGAAGGTGTCATCGCCGACCGAGGTCGAGGACACAGCCACGCCCGCCCCAGCCACCCAACCCCGCACCGAAGCACCGACGGTCGAGGCACCGAGCCTGGACGCGGCGCCTGCCCCCACACTGGCTCCTGCCGAGGCGGAACCCGAGATCGACAGGGCCACTGCTGTGGACTCTGACGACGCGGTAGAGGCGTCGGGATCCGGTTGGCTGCTGCCGGGACTGAGCGGGGCAGGTGCCGTGCTGGCCTCCCTGGTCCTGCTCGCCGTGCGTGCCCACCGCAACACCCAGCTCCGTTACCGCCGGCCCGGACAGGCCATCGCCCCACCCCCAGCAGAGCTGCGTGCGGTCGAGAAGAGCGCCTTCGCCTCCGGCGCCGCACTGACGGCAACCCTCGAGCAACTCAACCAGGCCCTGAACCACCTCGCCGGAGCCTGCACCGACGCCGGACAGGCGCGGCCGCCGCTCGTTACCGCCACCCTCGCATCAGAGACCGTCACCCTGCACCTCGCCGACGATGCACACCTCCCGCAACCGTGGACCGGCGCCGCCCGCCAGTGGTCACTTCGCCTCGACCAGTCCCTTCCCGAACGACCGGACGTCCTCCCGCCATACCCCATGCTCGTCACCATCGGCCGCGACGACGCCGGGATCCACTTCCTGAACCTGGAGCACCTCGGGGTTATGGCACTGCGCGGTGATCCGGACCGGACCACCGCCCTGGCCCGGCACATCGCCGCCGAACTGGCCCTGAACCCCTGGTCGACTCTGGTCGAGGTCACCCTGATCGGATTCGGCGAGGAACTCGCCCACCTCGATACCCTGCGCCTGCACCATCACAGCGACGGGGACCAGATCGTCCCCTCCCTCGTTGGCGACGTGACGAGGTCGGTGGAGATCGGCTGGGGCGATCCGGACCCCTACCGCCTCATCCTCACCACCGGCGCCGGAACCAGCGAACTCGCTCCCCTGCTGGCCACGCCCGCCTCGTGGGTCGGCGCAGCACTGGTCTCGCTGTCATCCCCCGTGCCCGAATCGACGGTGATCGAGGTTGACCACACCGGACGGCTGTCTGCGCCCGGCCTCGGTCTCGACCTCGAAGCAGCCGGCCTGACCAGCGAGGAAGCCACCGCCTGCGCAGCCATCGTCGAACTGACGTGCGAGAGCGAACCGGTCACGATCGCCCCGTTCGAGGAACCCACGCACGGCTGGCGCGCCCTGGCCGACCAGGCCGGGGCGCTGCGCCAGGAACTGACCGACGTCCGCGACACGCAAAGCCCCGCCGGCGATGCCTCCCTGTTACCCAACCCGAGCCAGGACTACCTCGAATCCGCCGCCACCACCATCGAGGACATCGCGGCCCTCGCACCAGTCGTGCCCGAGCAGGTCCGCGCAGCAGTCCAAGAGGCCGACCCGAGCCTCGATGAAGACCTCGCCGACTGGTTCGACACCACCAGCATCCGCCCCCGGCTGATCCTGCTCGGCGCCGTCAACGCGCGAGCCTTCGGCAAACTCACGCCGGCCATCACCAAACGCAGGCCCTACTTCATCGAGATCCTCGCCTACCTCGCGCTACACCCCAAAGGCGCCACCGCCAACGAGATCGCCGACGCCTTCGGCATCGCCGCATCCAAAGCGAGAACCGACATCAGCTCGCTACGGACCTGGCTCGGCACCAACCCCCGAACAGGCCAGGACTACCTCCCCACGGCGAACGAGTCGCCCGCCTACCGCGAATCCGGCGTGAAGGCCTACCAACTCCAGGACATGCTCATCGACCTCGACCTGTTCCGCCGCCTGCGTCTGCGCGGTCAAGCCCGCGGAGCCGCAGGCATCCAGGACCTCAAGACCGCCATGGCCCTGGTCGAGGGACCACCCTTCAGCGCGCTGCGCGAGAAGGGCTGGAGTTGGCTGCTCGACACCGAGCGGATCCACGAGACCACCGGCTGCGCGGTCGTCGACACCGCCCACATCCTCATCACCAACGCTCTCGCCGACGGTGACCTGAACGCTGCGCGCCAGGTCGCCGAGACCGCGTGCCAGGCCGCACCCTACGACGACATCGCCCGCCTCGACCTCATCAAAGTCACAGCCGCCGAAGGCCACGACGAAGCCGCTGACAAGATGCTCAGCGACGACATCGGCAACCGCACCGACGACTACCTACCCCCGATCGAACTACCCCCACGGACCGCCGACGTCGTGGGCACGCAAGACTGGCGCAACACAAGACAGCGGCGCCGAAGCCGCCGAGCATGATGATCGAAAGGGGGAGGACATCGTGAGTCTCGACTTCTGGCTGGGCGCCATGGCTGCCACGGGCCTATGGCTCATCCTGTGGTGGGTCCGAGACCGAGTCCGCTACGACATGTCACGCTTCCGAGATGAGTCGTAGTCGCTGATCTCGCCGTGGGAGGACCATCCGCGTGCAGCGCTCCCCTTTGGGATGGGTGCACACCCGGCTTCGATACGGTCGCCTGGAAACTAGCCGCGAGAGCGCGTCCTGCCCAGATAGGGCGTTTCCCGCAACGTGCCGCCGACCGCCCAGAGCAGGTGACCCCTTCCGGCCCAGATAGGGCGTGTCCCCGCGCCTCGCGGCAGCCGACTCAATGAGAACTCATCGAGGCCGCCCAGGCCAGATAACGAGCCGTCGACGCACCCCACCTCGGCCCAATTCCGAGCCGGAGCCACGTTCACGAACGGCATCCTGGTCGAACGAAATGACAATCCAGCACCCGAATCAAGGGGTGAGACTCAAGCCGCACGACACGCCAATCCACAGGTCTACAGGTCTTGGTAGTTCCGCGGAATGCCTCAAATGCAAGTGCCCGCAGGGAGGCATCGATGAGGTTTCGCGGGCGGTGTAGCTGAGTCTCGTCGAAGGCTTGCGGACGAATGCGGACCGCGTGGAAGATGGAGGCGCATCTTCCTACGTCGCCGCGCATCCCCTCATCCAATGGAGGTTGAGCCATGTCAGTCACCGCTGCCGTAGCCCGCGAGAAGGGCGCCCCGTTGGTCATCGAGGAGCTCGAGCTCGACGAGCTTCGCTCCAACGAAGTGCGCGTACGCATGGTCGGCTCTGGCATCTGCCACACCGACGCCGTGGCTCGCGATGGCATCTATCCGGTCCCGCTGCCTGCGGTCTTCGGGCACGAGGGCTCCGGGGTCGTAGAAGCGGTCGGGTCCGAGGTGTTCACGGTCGAGGTCGGCGACCACGTCGTGCTGGGCCCGGCGTACTGCGGCAAGTGCACCTCGTGTCGTGCTGGCGAGCCGATGTACTGCCAGTTCGCCTTCGAGGAGATGTTCGGCTGCCAGCGCCGCGACGGCACCACCGGCTTCAGCAAGGATGGCGAGCGGGTCGGTTCGCACTTCTTCGGACAGTCCTCGTTCGCGTCGCATGCCAACGTGGTGGAGAACTCCGTAATCGTGGTCGACAAGGATGCGCCGCTGGAGTTGTTGGGCCCGCTGGGTTGCGGCCTCAACACCGGCGCAGGCGCCGTACTCAACGAGATGCGGCCGCAGCCAGGAACCTCGATCGCAGTGTTCGGTACGGGCGCGGTCGGCTTCGGTGCGCTGATGGCTGCAGCGGCTGCCTCCTGCACGACCATCGTTGGCGTCGACATCCACGACTCCCGGTTGGAATTGGCGCGTGAGCTGGGCGCGACGCACACCGTCAACTCCAAGACACAGAACCTTCACGAGGAGCTGGACCGGATCACCGGCGGCCAGGGCCTCAACTTCGCACTCGACACGACTGCGGTGCCAGCCGTCATCAGCAGCGCTGCCGAAGCGCTCGGCAAGCGGGGTGAACTCGTCGCCGTCGGGGCGGCGGCGCCGGGCACCGAAGTCAGCTTCGAGGTCGGCAACTCTCTGCTCAAGGGCTGGACCTTCAAGACCGTCATCGAAGGCTCATCGGTGCCGCAGTTGTTCATCCCGCGGCTGGTGGAGCTGTGGAAGCAGGGCAGGTTCCCATTCGACAAGCTTGTCCAGACCTACTCGCTGGACGACATCAACCAAGGTTTCGAAGACTCCGCGTCCGGGAGTGTGATCAAGCCGGTTCTTGTCTACTAAGCAACGGGATGTACCCGCCGCAGCGTCGCCAAGAGACAGAAGCCGAGGGATATGTGCGGCGACCTACATCTGCGTGAACTGACGCAAAGGTGCCCTGCTGGATACGGCAGGGCACCCTTTGGTGCGGGGCGCGTCAGTGTCGCAGGCCGGCCTCGATCATCAGCGGAAGGATCTGCTCCTCGAACATGGGGAGCCCCTGGAGCGGGTCGATCAGACCCATGATCATGCCGCCCATGCCGGCGTCACAACGAGGACGTCAAGCGCATGGTCGGCGCGATCATCAGCGCCCAGGGTGGTGGACAGCTGTGAAGTAGTCGACAGCGCACTCGAGGCGCGCTCATGCAGGATGCGTCTTACCGCCGCCAGTCGGGCGTGTCTGCCGGTTACGGGTGTGGGACAGACGATCGTCGGTGCCCCGCCGTACACTCGAAACATGGTTCCCGACGTGCGTGAGGTCTTCGAGACGGCCAAGGCGTTGGACCGCGAACAGATCGCGGATCTGGCGTACCAGTTGCTGCGCGTTCT
>JAAZBK010000410.1 GCA_012513855.1 Acidimicrobiales bacterium | reverse complement strand
CCTGCACGTTGACCACCATTCCTCGGTGGGCAGCGACGTTGGTGAGGTGCGCCTTCGTCTTGGCAGCACCCACCCTCGACTCCACCACGATCGTGCCCGTCACCCGCACGTTGGTAGCGGTCAACTGACCACCGGGACGCACGAAGATCGAGCCGACCTCCACGTCGGACAGGTTGGTCACCCCGGTGACCTCGACCCGACCCAACGACTGGGGGTTCGCCACCGTCGGACCGGTGTTCGACGCCGTCGGCCGATCACCCGAAGCCGGCGGAGTCGTCGGCGGAGTGGTGGTGGGCGGGGTCGTCGGCGGGGTCGTCGGCGGCGTGGTCGGCGGGGTGGTGGGCGGAGTCGTCGGCGGCGTGGTGGGAGCGGTCGCCCCTCCACCGAGGTCGATGAAGTGGACTTCGATGCCCGAGATCATCGGATCCTCGACGACCCGGCCGAAGCCGATGTTGAGGGTGCCGTCGGATACGGCCACGTTGAACTGACGGACGTGGGCCGCATCGGCACCCGCCGACTTGAACACGTCGAGGTCGTTGATCTGCAGCTGGTTCTCGGCGGTGACGTCGAACACCCGCTTGCCGGCCTGACGGAACACCGTCTCGGCGAAGTGCAGGCGCACCATGTAGGTGCCGTTGGAGGGTACGTCGACCTTGTACTCGCTCATGCCCCAGCGGTGGTTGGCGTAGAGCCGATCTGCATCGGTGCCGGCGATGTTCGCGGTGGACGTACCGGAACTCGAGCCACCCACGAAGCCCTTGTCAGCCGAGAACGGCGTGCCGGCCGGGGTGGTGTACGCACCGGCCGAAGCGTTGATCCGAGCGACCGTGGAGATGTTTATGTCGGCTGGGTTGCATGCGACGGAGGTGCCGACGATGGCGGCGGCTCCGAGGAAGAGAGCGCCCCGACGGCGCAGGGACCGGCGATCGGTCCGCCGCGCTGTCTTGAGGTTTTCTGGGAAGGAGTTCTGCATTTCGAGGAAGGTCCAGTCGTGTGAAGCGGGAGGAAGTAGCCGGCTGGTAGATCGAATCCCCGGTTGCGGGAGCCCCCGAGGTGATCTTTCGTGAAGGTTCACGGCCCTTTCGACGGCCGACTTGAGCGCTTCACGGTCCGCGTTCAGAGGGATCGAAGGCTTCCTGCCACTCAGGGTGAGGTACACCGCTGACCTTCGCCCCTTCATCTGGCCCAAACCGTTACATCACGGTGCGCAGATCCGCAGGCCAGAGGGCACGGATCACTCTCCGAGTGGAAGCGCAAGCCACCCACCGTGGCCCCGAATACCACTCACCGTCATTAGATGTGACATTTTCAAATCTCGACGCGCGGCACCGGCAATTGCACTCACGGTGGTCATCCGTTGAAGCGTTGTTGAGAACCAGGCAACCTCGCCCCAACCCGACGATGTCAACATGCGGTCCCTACCTTCAGCCATGCACGGTTGGCACAGGGTGACTCGGGCGACACAGAGGGACCGACGTGGACATGAACGAGATCCGATGGACACGAGGACGGATGCGCCGCGTGCCCCTCGTGCTGGCTTGTGCCGCCATGGTGCTGCTCGCGGCCTGCGAGCCCGTGCTCTTCCACGACGACTTCGACCGGGCTGATGCTCCCTCCCTGGGCACCATCCACGGGGTCACCTGGGAGAACTGGAGCAGCAGCTGGACCGTCGAAGGCGACCAGGCCCGGCCCGGCATCGGCTACGCGCTCACCGTCGCGCCGGTCGAACATCCGGAGGGCAAGGTCTACGTGACCGTCTCCTCCATCAGTTCGGAGTTCTGGCTGGTCCTGCGCGCCGCCGACAGCGCCAACTACTGGCGGTTCGGTCGCTGGCAGGGCGGCCCGTACCAGCTCCAACAGATCACCGCCGGCGGGATCGGTTCTCCCGCCGTCACCACCACGGCCAACCGGGTGCCCACCGACGGCGATCGACTGGCCTGCAGCTTCCAGGACCAGTACGTGTCGTGCTCCGTCTCCGGTGAGCTGATCGCCACCACCGAGGCGGCATCACCGGCCGCGACGGGCGTCGGCATCGCCTCCTTCGACCCCGGCGGAACCGGCGTCCTCGCCCTCGACTCCTTCAAGCTGACCGAACTGCCGCAGACCATCGACGTGCAGACCGCCGTGACCGGGCCCGGAGCGGCCCCCGTCGGCAGCCCGGTCGAGTGGACCACCACGATCGCCAACTCCGGCACCGTCGACCGGGCCGAGGTGGGCCTGTCGATCGACGTGCCGCCGGGCCTGGTGGCCCCGATCGTCTCGCCGAGCCAGGGATCCTGCGGCGGAGCGCCGGTCACGTGCGCTCTCGGATCCATCGCGGCCCACGGATCGGCCACCGTCACGGTCTCGGGCACCGCTCCCGCAAGCCCCGGCGATCTGTCGATCACGGCCACGGCGACCACCCCCGAGGACGAGGCCGTCGAGAACGATTCCTCCTCCTTCACCACCATCGTCATCGCCCCCGCCTCCATCGGCGACGAGGTGGTCGACCACTTCGACCGGGTGGGGTCGGAGCTGGGCCAGACCGGCGACGGCTACGAGTGGTCCGTCGCCTCCGGCTCCTTCGCCACCGACGGGTCCCATGCGATCGCCACCGGCCCGGGCACCAGTTGGGCCTCTGTCGCGACTCCGATGCTCTTCGGCACGTTGGACGTCACGGTGGCCGACACCGGCAGCGGAAGGTTCTGGGCCCTCTTCGGCGTCGTCGACAGCCAGAACCACTATCGGGTGGGGCCGGACCTGGCCGGCGACTACCAGATCCAGAAGGTGGTGAACGGTGTCGCACAGCCGGTGGCGCAGTCCTACGTACGAGCCAGCGTGGCCGCGGCCGATGGGGACCAGATCCGGATCGTTCGTCGCCCCGACGACAGCATCCTCGTGCTCGTCAACGACCAGCACGTGATCGACGCCGGAGACCTCAGCTTCATGACCGCCTTCGGCTACGGGATCGCGGGAGACCCCGGAGCGTCGTTCGACAGCTTCCGGGTGCGCGCTCTGCTCACGGCCGGCGTGGTGGCCACCGATTCCTTCGACCGGGCCGACGGCGGGCCGGGCCAGCTCGACGGCGCCCTGTCGTACCCGTGGTGGTACGGATGGGGATTCGGGATCCAGGGCCAGAAGCTCGCTCCCACCGGCCCCTACTACGGCATCGTGGCGGTCGACACCAGCTCTGAGCTGGCCGACGCCCAGGTGAGGGTCGACGTCAAGGGACAGACCGTCGCGCTGATCTTCCGCTACACGGAGGACGGCAGCCACTACGAGTTCGGTCAGCTCGCAGCCGATGGCCCCTACACGGTGGCCTTCAGCCAGCCCGGCAACCCCAACTACGTCCCGCCGATCACCGTGCTCTCCACCCCCGTGCCGGCCGACGGCGACGTCCTCGAGGTGCGCCAGCACCTCGACGGCCGGGTCGAGGGCCTGGTGAACGGCGTTCCGGTGCTGGAGTTCGTCGACGACACCAACAACTTCAGGGCCACCATGTACGGCGTCGCCGCGGTGGGCCAGGACGCGAGGTTCGACGACTTCCAGGTCACTCCCCGCT
>JAAZBK010000409.1 GCA_012513855.1 Acidimicrobiales bacterium | reverse complement strand
TTCCGCGACGTGGCCGGCAGCGAGATCCGAGACACCCGCTTCGGCTACGAGGAACAGACGGTGGGCGGTGCGGCGGTGCTGGTGCCGGTGCGGGACTTCAGATACGACGCCGTACTGCACCTGTTCATGGAGGGCGAGTTGCCCGCCGACTTCTACCCCTTGGATCCGGACGACCGGGCCGAGCTGTTCCCACCGCCCGAGCTCCAGGCGCAACCCCAGCGGATCATGACCTGCTGAACCTCGGGGACTCCTGGTCTGCCGCTGGTGCGCCGAGCGGTGGGGCGGGGCGCCGCGCCGCTGGGACCGAAGGATCCGCCGGTATCGTCCACAGGTCATGTCCACCCTGCTTCCCGAGCCCACGGCGGGCCTGAGCGTACCCGCCGCGGGCACCGGCGAAACACCGACGGGGGTGCCGAGCCCACCAGCGGGGTACCGGGCCCACCTCGACGGCCTGCGCGCCGTCGCCGTCTACCTCGTGGTGTTGTTCCACGCCGGCATCCAGCGGTTCAGCGGCGGGTTCATCGGGGTCGACGTCTTCTTCGTGTTGTCGGGCTACCTGGTCACCCAGGTCCTGATGCGCGACCTGGCCGGCGGCGGCAGGGTGAGGTTCGCCCGGTTCTACGCCCGTCGGTTCCGGCGCCTCCTCCCAGCATCGGCCATGGCGCTGGTCGGAACGGCCATCGCCTACTCCTGGGTGGCGAGCCCGGTAGAGGTCGACGGAGCCATCGACGGGTTCCGCGCCTCGTTCCTCTACGTGGCGAACTGGTTCTTCATCCGTGAGAGCGCCGACTACTTCGCGGCCGGCCAGTCCGACAGTCCCGTGCTCCACTTCTGGTCGCTGGCGGTGGAGGAGCAGTTCTACCTGGTGTGGCCGTTGCTGCTGGCGGGGCTGGCCGCCGTGGCGGGCCGGACGGGGAGGGTCAGGTGGAGCCTGGTCCGTGCCGCGGTGGCCGTGGCGGCGGTGGCTTCGCTGGTGTGGGCCTGGCACCTGAGCGGCGGTTCTCCCGACCGCGCCTACTACGGCACCGACACCCGCGCCTACCAGCTGCTGGCGGGCGCCCTCCTCGCCATGACCCCCTCGATCCTGGTCCGGTTGCGCCGGTTGGAACCCGTCGTCGCTCCCGTGGCGCTCCTGTCGTTGGCGGGCCTCGTCCTGGCGTCGACCGACGCGGTGTCGGCGCGCCCCGTGGCGAGGGGCATAGCGGCGACGGTGCTGACGCTGCTGCTGATCGTCACGGTCGAGCGGGGTGGCGGTCTCACCCGGTCGTTCCTGAGCTGGGGTCCGGTGGTCGAGCTGGGGCGGATCTCCTACGGCACCTACCTGTGGCACTGGCCCGTGATCGTGGTGGTCGGGCGCCTGGGCGACTTCACCGCGGTGCAGATGGCTGCGATCGCGGTGGTGGCCTCGTCGGCGATGGCTGCCCTCAGCGCCACCATGGTCGAGCAGCCGCTCCGTCGGACCGGGAGCCTCGACCGGCTGCCACGGTTGGTGGTCTCGTGGGGGCTCCTCGTCAGCCTCCTGATGGGCCTGGTCCTGATCCGCCCGATCGCCGAGCTGTGGGACCGGCCCCGTGCCACGCCCGCCGCGGCGCCGGAGGACGGGGAGGCGCTCACACCGCTGCCCGACGACTTCGACGAGGCCGCCATCCGGGCGGAGGGCTTCGCCGTCGACCTGGCCTGCGAACCGACCACCGGAGAGGGTTGCGATCTCGTGCGGGGCGACGGGCCGCACGTGCTGCTCGTGGGCGACAGCAACGCTCTCATGCTGGTGGAGGCGCTGACGGCGGTGGCCGAGGCCGAGGATCTGTCGCTGACCGTGGCGGTCGATCCGGGGTGCGCGTGGCAGGCGGGCTACTTCTACGTCAGCCACCCCGACAAGCGGGAGCACTGCGAGCAGATCCAGCGCCGGGTCTACGAGGAGGTGCTCGACGACCTGCGCCCCGACGTCGTCATCGCGGTCGGGGTGCGCGAGTGGTCCACGTTCTCGAACCCGGACTTCACCGACACGGAGCAGGAGCGGTCGTTGCGATCGACCACGCTCGACAGCGTGGAGCGGATGCTCGACACGGGAGCGCGCGTCGTCGTGATCGAGCCCCTGCCGCGAGGGACGCGCAACCCCCATCCGCTGAACTGCCTCGGAGTTGCCACCTACCAGGAGGAGTGCCGGTTCTCGTCGCCGGCCGAGCCCTTCTGGTTGGAGGTCGACCTGCGTTCGCTCGACGCCGCGCACGACCGGCTGTGGTCGATCGACCTCGATCGGCTGGTCTGCCCGGCCCTGCCGTCGTGCGAAGCGATGCTCGACGATGTGGTGGTGCACTGGGACGACGCCCACCTCACGAGGCGCTTCGCCCGAAGCCTGGCGGACCCCATCGCCGCGGAGCTCCGCAGCCGAGGTCTACTGGAGCGTTGAGGATCACGCTGCGGCTGCACGGTCCCTTCGCTGCATGAGCGGGCGGGTGGTCCGGCCTATCGTGGTGGCCGCCCGATCGGGGGTAGTTCAGTTGGTAGAACACCGGCCTTTGGAGCCGGCTGTCGCAGGTTCGAGCCCTGCCCCCCGAGCCCTCAGCCCATCGACCTCAATCCGACCGCACCGCCACGCACAGGCCGTACACGCGGCTCGTGGCCCGGGTGAACGCGGTGACGTCGCCGGCTTCGTAGGCGTCCAGGAGGTCGAGCGAGGCCTCGGCCAGGTCCGGGAGCCCGGAGCGCTCGGAATCGTCGTGGAACAGGCGTAGCTCCGAAAGGATCTCGTCGGGTGTGAGGCTCGCCGCGTGGATGCGCTCGAAGAGGCTGAGGTGGCGCTCGCAGGCGTCGCGGCCGGAGGGATCGGGGCGGGGCTCCTGGGTGTCGGGGCGACCGGCTTCGGCGCTGCAGGCCCAGGTCAACATGACGATGGCGAGGAGGACGCTCCACAACGTGCTCCAGCCGGCGGTCCTCAGGTCCATCTTGATCGTCCCCCTGGGAACCGGCACCGGATGTGATGTTGCACCAGTCGTGCAAATACTCGCCTGAATCTAAGCTCCGCGCGGTTCCGACGCCACATCGCGCGCTCGGCGGTCCCGAGTGGCGGAGACAGGGCGGTTAATGTCCGCCACCTGGTGGTGTACTCGATGTTGGTGGCCCGCGGCCGAAGGGATGGGCAGGTGCCGTCTACAGGAACAGTCGACCGCCGATCTGCGATCCCGGAGGTTCCGGTGGGCTACCGCGCCCACCTGGACGGAGTTCGGACCGTCGCGGTCTACCTGGTGGTGCTCTTCCACGCCGATGTCCAGCGGTTCAGCGGAGGATTCATAGGGGTCGACGTCTTCTTCGTGCTCTCGGGATACCTGGTGACCCAGGTGCTGATGCGCGACCTGGGATCTGGTGGACGGGTCCGGTTCGGTCGGTTCTACGCCCGGCGGTTCCGCCGTCTCCTGCCTGCCTCGGCCCTCGCTCTTCTGGGCACCGCGGTCGCGTACTCGTGGGTGGTCGGCCCCGCTGAGTTGAGCGAGTCGATCGAGGACTTCCAGGCAGCGTTCCTCTACGTGGCCAACTGGTTCTTCATCCGCGAGAGCTCCGACTACTTCGCCTCCGGTGAGGCCGTGAGCCCGGTTCTCCACTTCTGGTCGCTCGCCGTCGAGGAGCAGTTCTACCTGGTCTGGCCCCTCCTGTTGGGGGGGCTCGTCTCCCTGCTCACGAGGTTCGCCGACCGGATGTGGGCGATCGCGACAGCGGTGGTGGTGGTGGCCGCGGCCGCATCCTTCGGTTGGGCGTGGCACCTGAGCACGGTGGCGCCGGACCGGGCGTACTACGGCACCGACACACGCGCGTACCAGTTGTTGGCGGGTGCCCTCGTCGCCATGACGCCGTCGCTCGTCAACCGGTGGCGACGGCTGGATTCGCTGGCGGTGCCGGTCGGGCTGATGGCTCTTGTCGGGCTGGTGGTGGCATCGACCCCGTCGGTTCCCGGCCGGCCGGTGCTGAGGGGGATGGTCGCCACCGTGTTCACGGTGGCGCTCATCGTGAGCATCGAACGGCGAAGGGGCCCGGGCGGACGCTTCCTGGGGTGGAAGCCGATGGTCGAGTTGGGCCGGATCTCCTACGGCACCTACCTGTGGCACTGGCCGGTGATCGTGATCCTCGGGCGCATCGGCGACTTCAGCCCTTGGCGCACGGCGCTGCTGGCGATCGCGGTCTCCACCGGGCTGGCAGCGATCAGCGCGGTGTTGGTGGAGATGCCGTTCCGGAACCCGAGCCGCCTCGACCAGGTCCCGCGGTTGGTGGTGGTGGGCGGCCTCTCCACCAGCCTGCTGTTGGGACTGATGGTCGTGCGACCGCTGGCCGAGTCGTCCGGGGGACCGTCGCGCCAGCGCACGATCACGGCCGCGGGCTCGGCGTCCGACGGCGTCGTGCTCACCCCGATCCCCGACGACTTCGACGCGGTCGCGGTCAAGGAGGCTGGTTACTCGGTTCAGTCCGGGTGCGACGCGGTGACCGGAGAGGGCTGCGCGGTGGTGGACGGCGAGGGGGCCCACGTGCTGGTGATCGGCGACAGCAACGCCATCATGTTGACCGAGGCGCTCATCAGCATGGCCGAGTCGGAGGACCTCACGTTGACCTTGGCCAGCAACAACGGATGCGCCTGGCAGAGGGGCTTCTTCTACGAGTCCAACCCGGACGCGCGGCCGATGTGCGAGAAGATCCAGGAGCGCGTTTACGGCGAGGTGCTGGCCGACGCGAATCCCGACGTGGTCCTCGCCATCGGCGTCCTGCCGGCGGGCACCAGGCCGGGTCCCTACTCGGGCAAGGGCTGGGAGCAGGAGAATCGGTCGGCCACGCGCGACAGCGTTGCCAGGATCATCGAATCCGGTGCCCGGCTGGTGGTCATCGAGCCGTTGCCCCGGGCCGGGAACGACCCGACCCCCCTGGGGTGTCTCGAGACGGCCTCCTACCAGGAGCAGTGCAGCTTCACCACGCCCACAGATCCGTACTGGATCGAGGACGACCTCCGGGCGTTGGACGCCGCGAACGACGCCATGTGGTCGATAGACCTGGACCTGGCGGTTTGCCCCGACAAGCCGGTCTGCCGACCCTTCATCGATGGCACCTTCGTGCGTTGGGACGGTGGTCACACCACTCGGGAGTTCGGGGTCACCCTGGCCGATGACCTTGCCGCGGTGCTCCGCGATCTAGGCCTGACGGATGGGTGAGCGGTCGAGGCCGAGTTCGAGCGCCGGCCCACACCGTGGTGCGTCGGATAGCTTGCCCAAGCGGTGACGACATCGACCGTGGCGGCGCGGGAGCCGCGATCTGAGCAACCGTCATTTCCGGATTCGGAGGTGCCATCGGTGCCGGATGGCTACAGGGCCCACCTCGACGGCCTGCGTACCGTCGCCGTCTATCTGGTGGTGGCCTTCCACGCCGGCGTCGGCTCGTTGGCCAACGGCTTCATCGGCGTCGACGTGTTCTTCGTCCTGTCGGGGTACCTCGTCACCCTCGTCCTGGTTCGCGACGTCACGAGCAACGGGTCGATCCGCTTCGCCCGCTTCTACGCACGACGGTTCCGCCGGCTTCTGCCCGCAGCAGCGCTGGCCCTGTTGGGGTCCGCCCTGGTGTACGCCTGGGTGGCATCACCCCGCCAGATCGGTACCGCTGCCGGTGCCTTCCGGGCCTCCTTCCTGTACGTGGCCAACTGGCACTTCATCAGCCAGGCCACCGACTACTTCGCCGCCGACACCGCCGAGAGCCCGGTCCTGCACTTCTGGTCGCTCGCCGTGGAGGAGCAGTTCTACCTCCTCTGGCCGTTGACGCTGGCTGGACTGGTCTGGCTCGGCGGCCGGTCCGGGGCCATCCGTTGGGGGTTGGTGCGCTGGTCTGCAGCTTGCCTGGGACTGGCATCGCTTGCATGGGCCTGGTCGCTGAGCACCTCGGATCCGACACGCGCTTACTACGGAACAGATGCCCGGGTGTACCAGATGCTGGCGGGCGTGTTCGTAGCCCTGACCCCCACCCTGGTCTCTCGTGCCCGCCGCCTGGATCGGCTCATGCCGCTGGCGGCCCTGGGGGCGTTGGTGGGGATCCTCGTGTTGGCCACGCCCCTGGTGCCGATGAGACCGGTCGCCCGCGGCGTGGCTGTCGCCATCTGCACGGCGACGCTCCTGGTGGCGCTGGAGCGACGAGGTGGGTGGGTGACGCACGGCCTGTCGCGGCGCACGATGGTCGAGTTGGGTCGGATCTCGTACGGCACCTACCTGTGGCACTGGCCGGTGATCATCTTGTTGACCAAGACCTTCGAGATCGGTCCGATCCAGACCGTCCTGGTCGCCGGGGGAGTGTCCACCGGCCTGGCCGCCGGCAGCGCGCTGTTGGTCGAGGTGCCGGTGCGCACCTCGGCGTTCCTCGACCGTGCGCCTCGTCTGATCTGCGTCTCAGCGCTGGCGGCGAGCGTCGTGGCGGCACTGGTGGTGGTGCCGAAGGTGGCCGATCCGTCGAGGGGGCAGCGGCCGAAGGCGAGCCCTGCAACGAGCTCTGCAACGAGCTCGGGCGGGCCGGCCGACGATGTGGCGCTGACCCGCGTGCCAGCCGACTTCGACGAGACCGCCGAGTACGACAAGGCGGTGGGCAGGGTGATCTGCTTCATGGGAGAGCTCTGCCCCGTCGTGGAGGGTTCCAAGGGCCACATGGTGCTGATCGGCGACAGCAACGCCCGAATGTTCGAGTTCGTGTTCGCCGAGATCGCCGAAGCCCACGACCTGACCTTCACGTTCGGATGGTCGCCTGGTTGCGCGTGGCAACGGAGCTACGAATCAGGGGTCACCCCCGAGAACAAGGACACCTGCCTCGACTTCAAGGATGAGTTCTACGAGCGCCGCCTGGCCGAGCTCCAACCGGATCTGGTCGTGTTGATCAGCGTGAAGGAGGCCCGGTTCCTCGACGACTTCGAGTTCCAGGACATCCCGCTGAACCGTGAGTACATGCGAACCACCCGGGAATCGATCGATCGATTCGTGGCCACAGGAGCCAAGGCGTTGGTGATCGAACCGATCCCAAGGGCCAGCAGAGGGTATGACCCGCTCGCCTGCCTCGCCCTCCACGAGTTCCAGGAGTCCTGCCGGTTCGAGGTTCCCGACGGACCTCACTGGTACGAGTCACATCTGCGCGGGCTGGCCGAGTCGGTCCCGGAGCTTCACGTCGTGGACCTCGATCACGACATCTGCCTGCGATTGCCTTCGTGCGATTCCATGGTCGGTGACCAGGTGATCTTCCGGGATTCTGCTCACATCACCCGAGACGCTGCGTCGACGTTGAGGCTGAAGCTGGACGAAGCCGTGATGGCGACCGGTGCCTTCGCCGACTAACCGGTCAATGACGGTCGGCGGCGCCCGGGAAGTCGCTGGTGCTTCCTGCAGCCGTGGACGCGGCCCTGGAGCATCATGGGCGCGTCGACGCGCTAGACCGGTCCCATGACCGATCGCAGCCTCTCGGCCATCGTCCTCGCCGCCGGGCAGGGAACCAGGATGAGGTCCTCCCGTCCCAAGCCCCTGCACCTCCTGGCCGGGAAGGCGATGCTCCTCTACGTCCTCGACGCGCTGGTGTCGTCCGACGTGAACCGGGTGGTCGTGGTGGTGGGACACGGGGCGGAACGGGTCACCAAGAAGCTTCAGGCCGAGGAACCCGACCTCGTGCTCACCTTCGTCGAGCAGCACCAGCAGAACGGCACCGGCGATGCAGCCAGCGTCGGGCTCACGGGCCTCCCCGACGACGACGGACCCGACGCCGACGACGAGCACGTCATCGTGCTGCCCGGAGACATGCCGCTCCTCCGTCCGGCCACGGTCGAAGCGCTCATCGCCGAGCACCGTGCCACCGACGCGGCCTGCACCGTCCTGAGCGCCAGGGTGGCCGATCCCGGTAGCTACGGGCGGGTCGTGCGAGGCAAGGACGGTCAGGTCGAGCGCATCGTCGAGCGGGTCGACGCCACGCCCGAAGAGGTCGAGATCGACGAGATCAACACCTCCGTGTACTGCTTCCGACGTTCGCTGCTGGCTCCGGCCCTCCGTCGACTCAGTCCCGACAACGCCCAGGGCGAGTACTACCTCACCGACGTGGTGGCCGTGCTGAAGGAGGCGGGCCACAAGGTGTCGGCGGTGAGCGTCGACGACCCCGAGGAGGCCGAGGGCATCAACGATCGGCTCCAGCTGGCCGCGGCCGAGTCGGAGCTGCGCAGGCGGACCAACGAGAGGTGGCTGTCCGAGGGGGTCACCATGGTCGATCCGGCCAGCACCTACCTCGACGCCACCGTGAAGCTCGGGCCCGACGTCACGTTGTTCCCCGGCACCATCCTCCAGGGAGCCACGGTGGTGGGCGCCGGGGCCGAGATCGGTCCCCACACCCGCCTGGTCGACTGCGTGGTCGGTGCCGGAGCCGTGGTCGAGCAGTCGAACGGACGCGACTGCGAGATCGGCGTCGACGCCCACGTCGGACCGTTCGCAGCTCTGTCTCCAGGTGCCTCCGTACCCGACGGAACCGTCACCGGCCCGTTCTTCGCGGGCACCGCCGAAGCCTGAGGATCTCGCCCGCTCCCGGCCCCTGGGAGCTCCGGCACTCCGGCTCGTATGCTCTGGGAGGCCGTGACGCTGGCTGAGTCGTTGCAGTCCGCAGGCCGTGAATCCGAAAGGCGTTCCATGGAGCTGGTCACCAAGAAGAAGCTGATGCTCTACACCGGTGACGCTCACCCCGAGCTCGCAGAGGAGATCGCAGAGCGCCTGGGGGTGACCCTCGGCCATGCGAACCTTCGCCAGTTCGCCAACGGCGAGATGCACTGCCGCTACGGCGAGTCGATGCGCGGCGCCGACGTCTTCATCTTCCAGACCCACGGCGGCGTGCCGGTCAACGATGCCCTGATGCAGCAGCTGATCATGATCGATGCCGCCAAGCGCGCCTCGGCCAAGCGGATCACCGCTGTGTGCCCGTACTACGGGTACGCCCGCCAGGACCGCAAGGCAGAGGGGCGTGAACCCATCACCGCCAAGTTGGTGGCCGACATGCTCTCCACCGCCGGGGCCGACCGCGTGGTGTCGGTCGACCTCCACACCGGACAGATCCAGGGCTTCTTCGACACCCCGGTCGACCACCTGACCGCGCTGCCGATCCTCATCGAGTGCTGCCTGAAGGCGGGTGACCCCGACGACCTCGTGATCGTGTCGCCCGACGCCGGCGGCGTGAAGGCGGCCAAGCGCCTTGCGAACCACCTCGGCGCCGACCTCGCGTTCGTCAACAAGATCCGGCCCAAGGGCGTGGCCAACGTGGTCGAGGCGTCCAACGTCATCGGCAACGTGGCCGGCAAGCGCTGCATCCTCCTCGACGACATGATCGACACCGCCGGGACCATCGTGGCGGCCGCCGAGCTGTTGAAGGACGAGGGTGCCACCGAGGTCTGGGCGATGGCCACCCACGGGGTCCTGTCCGACCCCGCCACCGAGAGGCTCAAGAACTCGGTGTTGGAGAAGGTCGTCATCACCAACACCCTGCCGTTGCCGCCCGAGAAGCAGATCGACAAGATCGAGGTGCTCTCGATCGCCCCGCTCGTGGCCGACGCCATCACCGCCGTGTTCGAGGACGAGTCGGTCAGCGAGATCTTCGGCGGCGAGAACCAGAAGTAGACCGATGCTCGCCGAGCTCACCTTGCCCGAAGGCGTGGAACTGGTCCGCACCACCCCCGCGTTTACCGCCGAGACCGTTCCCGACGGTCTGCTGAGGGCTCACAAGGTGGCCGTTGGAGTGTGGGGCAGGCTGCGGGTGCTCGACGGAACGGTCACCTTCGTGGCCGAGGAATCGGGTGAACGCCGAACCCTCGGGCCGGGCGAG
>JAAZBK010000408.1 GCA_012513855.1 Acidimicrobiales bacterium | reverse complement strand
TTCGCTCCGAGCGGACGACCGGATTCGAACCGGCGACCCTCACCTTGGCAAGGTGATGCTCTACCAACTGAGCCACGTCCGCGTGGGACCGTCACCCTACCAAAGCGGTGACCGCCTCCCAAACCGTTCAGGAGGACCGAGCGGGTGGCTCAGCCTCCCGTTCGGGCACGGATGCGCTGGGCCATCTCGACCGCGACCGGACGGTCGGCGATGCGCTCCACCACCACCTGTCGGCCCCCCACCACCAGGGTGAGGCTGGCGGTCTTGTCGTCCTGCCAGCCCTGGACCTGGAGCGAGGCGTCGAGGGTGAAGCGCTCGACCCTCGGCTTCCACTGCCGGTCGTCGACCAGCACCAGAGCACGGTTGGTGAGAGCCAGGACGGCGGCCTGGCCGTCACAACGGCCCACCACCAGAGCCTCGGCCACGTCGCCCGGATCGAGCACGGCACCGAGGATGGAGACGACGGTCTTCCCGTCCTTCTGGGGGCCGCGGCCGAGGCGGCCGACCGAGGCAGCCAGGGCGTGAGGGTCGTCGGCACCGGGTGCCGGCGCCGGAGCAGGAGCCGGAGCCGGCTGCCCGGCAGGCGGACCAGCGGGGGTCTGCCACGCGGGTGCGCCCGGCGTGGGGGCAGGTGGCTGCGGGGCGCTGTAGGCACCCCCGACCGGGTCGGCCGGCGGAGGCGTGAACCCACCGGCCGAGGGAGCAGGGCCACCCGGCGGCGGGGGCGGCACCACGCTCGGAGGAGGGATCGCACCCGATGGCGGAGGCTGGGGAGCAGCGATGCTCGCGTCGGGCGGAGCGAACCCACCGGACGGTGGGACCGATCCGGGTGGAGGTGGCGGGATCGACCCGGAGGACGCCGGGTCTCCCGGTGACGGAGGCGGCGGCACGGAGCCGGGCGGAGGCGGGATCGCTCCCGACTCTGGGGTGGTGGAGCCCGGCGCAGGAGGGATGGACCCGGGCGGCGGCGGGATGGAACCGGGTGGAGGCGGAGCGAAGCCGCTCGGGTCGGCTGTGCCGGCGCCGGCCGCCGGGTCCACGGCGCCCGGAGGGGCGAAGGGTACGGGCGGCGGCATCGTGCCGGGCGGCGGAGGGACTTCCTGTCCGGACCCGCCCGCTTCGGCGTCGGGATCTGCAGGTGCGTCACGGTCGGGAGCGTCCGATGCCGTGCCGTCGGCGACATCGCTGGATGCACCGTCGAGCGCAGCGGCCGGGTCCTGGTAGACCGGGGCAGGAGCGGGTGGCGGCGGGGTCAGCGAGTGACCCTCCACACCACCGGCGCCCCCAGGCAAAGGTTCATCTGTGAGGGATCCAGATGCGGTCGAGCCCGTGATGTCGTCGAACGCGGGGATCCGATCGGCCGGGGCGGCTGGCGGCACCGCCGCACCTTCCGAGCCCGGCACCGTGCCGATCGGGCCGGCGTCGGCGCCGCCCGGAGCGCCCAGTGCCTCGGCTTCGGACTCGTCGAACTGCACCGGCGGCGGAAACGTGGGCGAGCCCGGAGCGCCGAACACGGCGTCGCCGTCTCCCACCACAGGGGGCGGAGGCGTCGAGCGCCCCTCCTCGGGGATATCGATGCCCGACGAGTCGACGGAGCCACCGTCTGGGTCGGATGCGAAGCCGCCGCTCGTCTGCGCGGAGCCGGAGTCGGTCAACGGAGGAGGCGGTGGGATGACGGGGTCGGTGATCACCGGTGGCGGTGGCATGGGTGGAGGGGGCGGCACCGAGGCGCTGACCGTTCCCCACTCCGGTCCGTCGTCGTCGCCGGCGCCCGGAGGTGGCGGGAAGCCGGGCAACGACTCGTCGGGAGGTGGCGGTGCTGCCATCCCGCTCGCGTCAGGTGCACCACCGTCGCCGCCAGGCGACTGATCGGCAGGTGGCGGAGGTGGCGGTGCATCTGCCTGCGGGGCACCGCAGCCCATGCAGAACCGAACCCCCGGCTCGTTCTCGACACCGCACGCTGCACATTGCATCGAAACCCGTCCCTTGCCCTCGGTCACTGTCGGCGAGGTCAGCGTAGGTGACCTCGCGAGCCATCGCGAGCGGCGCCATCCGCTCTCCAGCCGGACCGTCGCTCGCGCTCTCGGCACACCGAGGAGGGGCGACGAGCCGCGGGTGGTTCAGGCAGGTCGTGGAGCGTCGACGGCTTCTGCCAGCAGACCGCGGACGGGGTCGGACATGGCGATGGCGCCAGCGGCCTCGATCCCCCGTTGGCTCATCTTGGCCACCGACTTCCTGAGCACCTCGACCATGTGGTCGCGTTCCAGGCGAGCTGCCAACTCGTCGGCCTGGAGCTCCAGGAACACGAGGCAGAGCGCGTCCTCCTGGGTCTGGACCGCAGGATCTGCGGTGCGGCCGCTCTTGGCCAGGATCGCCAGCGCCCGCTCCTTCGCCTGTTCCGGACAACCGACGTCGTCGAGGATCTCCGACAACTCGTCGACCTGGCGCTTGCGCTGGGCCACGCGCCACTGGAGGTATCCGGCTCTGCCGTCGGGGAAGGTGCTCCTGGCCACGACCCACCGACGGAGGTGGTGAGACCGGGCCGCTATCAGCTGGGCCGGGTCGGCGTCGGGGTCCAACGCCCGAACCCAGTACGTCATCCGCTCGGCGTGGACGATCTCCTTGGGTCTGCTCTCCCCGTCGACCTCCAGCCTCACCGGGTCGTCGGCGTTGGCGGCGTCGATGGCGGCCAACGCCCGGGCCAGGAACCCGTGGCCGAGGTCGCCGGGGTCGTCGGGGTCGCCGCTCCCGCCTTCAGCCATCCTGGTCGGCCGGTGGGCGTAGGTCGATGCGGAGGGTGAGGATGCCGTCGTCGAGGGATGCGGTGGCATCGGCGACGATGGCGAAGTCCTGGAAGTCGAGCTGGGCCTGCTCGATGAACTTGGTGCGCTCGGGCCCCGCCACGGGGGGCAGGTTCCGGTTCTTGACCGCCACGGCGCGGTCCTTGAACCGCTGCAGCATGGCGTCGATGTCGAGTCCTTCGGCCATCACGTCAACCTACCGGCCTGGAGGCCGGAGGCTCACCCCACGGACGTCCCGATGGCTCCGCTCCCACCGCCGGCGGGCCCAGGCGCGACCTCGGATGTGCAGCGAACCGCTCAGTCCCCGTCGACGAAGAGGTCGGACCCCAGGTCGTCGAACGCATCCGGTTCCTCGGCCGACCGCGCCCGCCGACCGCCCGAGCCGGTCTTGGCCGGCTTGGGGGCAGGCCTCGTCTGCCGCCAGTACCGGACGGTGATGGCCGTCAACGCCAACGCCACCAGCACCAACCCTCCGATGACCGCCCAGATCTTGCGATCCTCCGACGCCGACGAGCCCCGGTCCTCGTCGTCGGCGGAACCGAGGGGATTTTCCACGATCGAACCGTCGCCCGAACCGTCCACCGAATCGTCGACCGTGGCGTCGGCGACGTCGGGCTCGATCCCTGCGGTCACCGCGGCGTGGCCGCTGACACCGACGGCAGAAAGCCCCGATGCCGAAGATGCGGCGGCGGCGAACTGTCCGAGCAGGAACAGCACGAACACGACGAGTAGCGAGAGGGTCGCCCGCGATGCGCTGCTACGTCTGGTTCGGGTGCTGAGGGCCACGGGGCAGTGATCGTAACGGGTGCACCCCGCCGCTCCCCCACCACCCCTCCGGGCCCTGGCGGTCAGCGTTGGTGCGACGGGCACCAGTAGGTGGTGCGCCCGCCGACGGTCTCGCGGCGGAGATCGAACCCGTCGCGCGGGCACGAGCCGCCACGCAGGCGCTGAGATTGGAGGTCGCCGGTGTGTGAGCCGCCCCGATCGAACAGGTCGGCGACGGTTGTCCGGATCGTTCGAGCCAGCCGGGTGACGTCGGATCGGCCGACGGAGCCGGCAGGACGGTCGGGCCGGAACCCGACCCGCCACAGGATCTCGTCGGTCAGGAGGTTTCCCAGCCCGGCCACTCGGGACTGGTCGAGCAGCCTCGCCTTGAGCGGGGCAGACGATCCGTCGAGAGCGCTGCGCATCTGCGGGGTGGTGATCGCTGCAGCATCGGGGCCGAGCCGGGACAGGTCGGGATCCAGTTCGACCCCGCCGAGACGACGCGGATCGGAGATGCGCAGCCGGGCGCCGTCGGCGAAGCGCAGCGCGAAGCGATCCCACTTGGGATCGTCGCGACCCGACGAGTACTCGAGCCTCTCGATCGGTGCAGCTACACCGTCGAGCACGAGCCGACCGGTCATCCCGAACCGAAGTCCGAGAACCGGCCGGGTGGGCCCCAGGTCCAGGGTGAGCAGCTTGCCCTTGCGCCCGGTGGCCACCACCGTCGCCCCGGCGAGCGCATCACGGACCTCGCCGGCGGTGGTCGCCTTGATGAACCAGTGGTCGTCGGCTTCGACGGCATCGATGGTGCGGCCCACCACCTGCTCGGCCAGCCGCCGGTAGACCTCGACCTCGATCAGCTCAGGCACGTTCCGGCCCTCCGAGGCCACGAGCCCGCGATCGTCTGGTCACCACCGCTGATGGGGCAACGACCCGTCAGCTCCGAGCCCGGTCGAGGGCCCGTGACAGGTCGGCGATCAGGTCCTCGGGGTGTTCGAGACCCACCGAGAGGCGGATGGTGCCGGGGCCGATGCCGTTGGCGGCCAGCTCGTCGGGCAGCAGGTTGACGTGGGTGGTGGACGCCGGGTGGGTCACCAGCGTCTCGGGTCCGCCGAGCGAGGTGGCCAGCTGGGCGATCTCGACCGACTCCACGAAGCGGCAACCGGCCTCGATACCTCCGGCCAGGTCGAAGCTGATCAGGCTGCCGCCGTTGCTCATCTGCTTCATGGCCAGATCGTGCTGGGGATGCGACAGCAGACCCGGGTACCGCACGTCGACCACGTCGTCGCGCTCCTCCAGAGCGGTGGCCACGGCCAGTGCCGTGGAGGCCTGGCGTTCGAGGCGGACCGGCAGGGTCCGGATGCCGCGGGTGGCGTTGAGCGCGTCGTAGGGCGACGCCGGCGCACCCTGGAGAACGGCGAAGCCCCACAGCCAGTTGATGAGCTCGGAGCTGCCCGACACCACTCCCAACGTGGCGTCGTTGTGGCCCGCTATGCCCTTGGTGGCCGAGTGGAGGACCAGGTCGACGCCGTGGCGGAGCGGTTGCTGGATCAGGGGCGGGGCGAACGTGCCGTCGACGACGGTGACCGGCCCGGCCACCGCGCCCAGCGCGTCGAGGTCGATCACGTCGAGCTTCGGGTTGGCCGGCGTCTCGGCGAACACGAGCGTGGTCTTGCCGGGCACGACGGCATCGGCGAACGCACCCGGCTCGGTGCCGTCGACGAAGGTGACGTCGATGCCGAACCGGGGGCACACCGCCTGGAACAGCAGCTGGGTGGCCGCGTAGAGCTGGCGCTGGGCCACGATGTGGTCGCCCGAGGAGCACAGGCCGAGCACCACCGCCGATACGGCACCCATGCCCGATGCGAACGCGCGGGAGGCCTCTGCGCCCTCCAGCTCGGCGATCGCGTCCTGGAACGCCGCCACCGTCGGGTTCCCGTAGCGGCTGTAGAACCGGTCGGAGCCGACGGAGGTGGCCTTGGTGCGCGCCTCCTCCACGGTCTCGGCAGAGAACACCGCCGAGGGGAACAGGACCGGTGAGAGCGAGTTGCCGTCGGCTCGGCGACCCGAGCGGATGGCGACGGTGTCGCTGTGCAACTTGCCGGGATCGGTGGTCATCGAACGGGCTTCTCCAGAAATGGGACCAGGGCCGCGGCGACCTGGTCGATGGCGATGAGGAACGCGTCGTGCCCGTGCGGACTGTCGATCTCCACATAGGTGGCACTTCCACCGACCGCTTCGATGCCGTCGGCCAGGTCGAGCTGTTGGTAGCTCGGGTACAAGATGTCGGAGTTGATCCCGACGGAGAGGGTCGGAGCACTGATCCGCTTGAGGGCGGCAGCTTCGCCGCCCCGCCCGCGGCCGACGTCGTGCAGGTCCATCGCCTTGGTGAGGAGCAGGTAGGAGTTGGCGTCGAAGCGACGGGACAGCTTCGCGCCGTGGTAGTCGAGGTAGCGCTCGACCTCGAAGCGCTGCCACATCTCGAAGGTTCCGCCGAGCGGCTCCACAGGCTCACGTCCGAAGCGGTCGGTGAAGACGTCGTCGCTGCGGAAGGTGACCTGGGAGATCATGCGGGCCAACGCCAGTCCGGCGTGGGGGCCGTCGCCGGGCTTGGCGTCGTAGTAGTGGCCGTCTCGCCACTTGGGATCGAGCGCGATGGCTCTCCTACCCGTGCTCCACCAGGCGATCTGTTGTGCCGTGGCCGCCGTGCACGTGGCCATCGGAACGAGTCGGTCGACCCGATCGGGGTACATGATCGCCCACTCCAGCGCCTGCATCCCGCCCATGGAACCCCCGATGACGGCGTGCCAGCGGTCGATGCGCAGCGCGTCGGCCAAGCGAGCCTGGGTCCGCACGATGTCGCGGATGGTGACCACCGGGAAGTGGGGTCCGTAGTGACCGAGGCGGTCCGGCAGCGGCGAAGCGGGTCCCGACGTGCCCTGGCAGCCGCCGAGGACGTTGGCGCACACCACGAACCAGCGCTCCGTGTCCAGCGCCTTGCCCGGGCCGATCAGGTCGTCCCACCACCCCGGAGCGGCGTGGCCCGCGTCGGCCGGGCCGGCGGCGTGGGAGTCACCGGTGAGCGCGTGGCACACCAAGATGGCGTTGTCGGCCTGTGGTGAGAGCTTGCCCCACGTCTCGAAGGCCACGGTGATGTCGTGGAGCTGACCGCCCCCGGCCAACACGAAGGGCCGGTCTACGGCCATGCGCATGAACTGCCTCTGCCCCAGGGGGTCGCCCGGGCGCCACGCGCCGGTGGCGGGCAGCGTGGACGCGTGGGGCTGGATCCAGGGGGGCGGCGCCAGCAGCGAGCCATCGGCCCAGTGGGTGCCGGCTTCGATCACGCTGTCCTCCTCGCTCGCTCAGGCGGGGTCGGTCACCGGGTGCCAGCGTCGGGACGAGCCCGGACACTTCGTTGCCGGCGAGCCGGCCACATCCCCGCCCGGAGGCGGGAGGGCACCTTGGGTGTCCGTCCCAGGTTGCCGGACCCGGGTGATGCTCCGGGCCACTCATGATGACCATCACAGGATAGGCCATGGAGCGACCGCGGGGACAACGGGTTCCCGAGCGAGGCTCGCTCGCGGTCACGGGCAGCGGTCTCACGGCCGAGTGGAGCCCACCGGCGTCACCAGGGCGCGCGGCTCGTCCACCAGCCCTGGAGGTCGGCGGCGTCGCCGGCATCGAGTCCGTACGCCTCCGCCATCGCGGCAGCGAACCCGTCCCGGTCGCGCTCCCTCAGGGCCCGCGCGCCAGCCGCCCACGCATCCGGGTCGACGGGGAGGGGAAGGTCGAGCACCGACGCGGCAGTCGGCTTGAGCGCATGGCTGGTCCGGCCGGAGCCGAACGAGCCCGCCAGCGCCGCCACCGACCCGATCGGCGAGCAGACCACGGCGGCCAGCGCCCACGACATCTCGACGGCATCGGATCCGGGCAGGTGGCCGCCGGCGACCGGTCGCAGCACGATCGTGGGGGTGGACGGGACCCAACCGCCCTCCTCGTCGACCGCGGCCTCCCCCACCTTGGTCTGGGTGGCCACCACCACCTTGGGACCCCTGGTGGCCTCGGCCCACGCCGCTGCCCGCGCTGCCGCTCCCCCACCGGCGGCCGCCCGGGCCAGTGCCGCGACGTCGACGACGGGCATGAGGAAGGAGCGCTTGGCGAACCGCGCTGGGCGCTCCCCCCACAGGCAGCGCCCGGGGTCGATGGTCCCCGAGGTGATCAGCGGCCGTACCTCCGACGGGGCCGAGCCAGACGGGCTCGGACGTTCCTCCTCCGCCAGGTCGATGACCGAGTCGACCAGGCCGTAGTACTCGTCGCGGAACCCCGAGGAGGCCTCGGCCACCGACCCGACCGTTCCCGACGACGCGAAGCGGGGGCTCGGGACGTCGATCGCGGCCAGGGCGAGCTCCGACCACCGGCGTCCCTCCCGGTGGATGCTGGCCAGCTGCTCGAACCCTCGGCGTCTCCACCGCTCCACGGGTGGTCCGCCGGCGATGGCCGGCTCTGGCGTCACCATCGACCCGGCGACGACACGGCTGCGGCGCGCCAGGACCGGCGCGCACACCGCCACCGAGGCCGCGAAGACCGGTTCGGTGGCCACCCACAACCCCACCAGGTCGGCGGACCGGTCGATGTGCTCCCGAGCGCGCTGGGCGTCGCGGGCCGAAAGCACAGACGTCGGGAGGATCATCCCCATCCGTCCACCAGCGGCGAGCACGCTCGTGCCCGCCACCAGGAAGAGCGTGGAGGTGTCGGTGTAGGGACCGACCACGTCGCCCCACCGCTCTCTGAGAGCCTCCCGGGCCCGACGGGTGCGAACCGACCCCCCGGTCATCTGACCTTGGAACGGAGGGTTCCCCACCACGAAGGCGAAGTCGGCGCGCGCCAGGGGCGGCCCCGACCGCAGGGAGTCGGCCACCTCCAGGTGCGGGCCCGGCCGTGCGTCGGGCGCGCCCGACAGCGTCGCCCAGAGCACCAACGCCGCCTCGGCCACCGCCACGGCCCCCGGGTCGGTGTCGGTGCCCCAGAGGAGATCGTTGACGATCCGCGACGGTTCGTGGCCCAGCGACGCCAGGACGCCGGCTGCCGCGAGGAGGAACGCACCCCCACCGCAGGCCGGATCCCACACCGTGGGCTCCGAGGTCCGGGCAGGGGCGTCGGCGATCACCAACCTGGTCACCCCGTGGGCGACGTCGGGTGGGGTGTAGTGGGCGCCCGCGGCCCGGCTGCGCGCATCGAGCTGGCGCTCGTAGTCCGATCCCAGGCGGTGGGCCGCAGCGAGCGCGGCGCTCGCCAGGGCGACAGGCGGCCGATGGGCGATCGGGTCGGGACCTCCCACCGTTCCGGCGCGGCCACCACCCATCGCGAGCAGGTCGGCGGGCGGTTCGAGCCCGGCTCGTGCCCAACCGGCTACCACCAGGGCGCGCACGATGGCTCCCGGTCCCGAGTCGTCGGGAGCGGCGCGGGGGCCGGGATGCACCGACCGCTGGGTCAGGTGCCGGACTCCGGATCCCAGGCCGTGAGGTCGGCGAGGATCTTGTTGTTGGAGAACACCTCGTGGAGCGGCTGGGAGACGCCGAGCCGCTTCATCAGGCGCTTCACCTCCAGCTCCTGGTCCCACAGGAACAGGGTGACCACGAGGCCGGACTCACCGGCCCGAGCCGTGCGGCCGGATCGGTGCAGGTACGCCTTGTGGTCCTCGGGCGGGTCGTAGTGGATGACCACGTCGATGTCGTCGACGTGGATGCCGCGGGCGGCGACGTCGGTGGCCACCAGGACCGGTAGCTGACCGGAGGCGAACTGGGCGAGCGAACGCTCGCGCATGTTCTGGCGCAGGTCGCCGTGGATGGCCCCGGCCTTCACCCCCTCGACCCCCAACTGGTCGACGAGCTTGTCTGCGCCACGCTTGGTGCGGGTGAACATGAGGGTCCGGCCGCCGCTGCGGGAGATGGCCGCGGCCACCTTCACCTTGTCCATCTGGTGGATGCGCAGGAAGCGCTGGGTCATCTGGTCGACCGTGATCCCGGTGGACTCGACCTCGTGGCGGGCGGGGTCGGTCTGGTACCGGTCGATCAGGCCCTGGACCACACCGTCGAGGGTGGCCGAGAACAGGAGCGTCTGGTGGTCGCCGGGGATGTGCCGGAGGATCCACTCGACCTGGGGCATGAACCCCATGTCGGCCATGCGGTCGGCCTCGTCGAGGACGACTATCCCCACGTCGACCAGATCGATCTCCTTGCGCTCGATCAAGTCGATCATGCGGCCGGGGGTGGCCGCCACGACCTCGACGCCCTTGGCGAGCGTCTTGATCTGCTTCTCGATGTCGGCGCCGCCGTAGATGGCGGCCACGCGGATGTCTCGAACGGCACCGACCGGGGCGAGCTCCTCGCTCACCTGGGTGGCCAACTCGCGGGTGGGCACCAGGATGAGCGCCCGCGGCTGGCGAGGCTCGGCGGCCTTGACCGTCTGGAGGACCGGAAGGCCGAACGCGAGGGTCTTGCCGGAACCGGTCTTGGCCTTGCCGCACACGTCGCGTCCGGCTAGCGCGTCGGCGATGGTCAGTTCCTGGATGGCGAAGGCCGAGGTTATGCCTCGTTCCGCCAGGGCGGCTGCGAGGTCGGGGGCGACGCCGAGTGCGTCGAAGGGGGTGGACATGGGTACTCCGGTTTCATCTACCTGACGGGGGGTCGTCCTCCGGCGCAAAGGGAGATGGAACGCGTGTGAAGGGTGACCCGCGGGACCGCCCGGAAAGCGAACGTGGGCTGCCGACCCGCACCTACGAGGGTACCGGGTGGGCCCACCAGATCCGCGAACGGTCCGCTGAGGTGCCGCGGGTAGCAGGTCAGCCTGGGAGGTTTGCCTCGATCGCCGCGGTCACCTCATGTGACTCGGGCTCGACCTGGGGCGCGAAGCGGGCCACGACCTCGCCTCCGGGAGCGACCAGGAACTTCTCGAAGTTCCAGGTGATGTCACCCGCCTGGCCTTCGGTGTTGGGCACCTGCGTGAGCTCCTCGTACAGCGGGTGCCGGTTCTCGCCGTTGACCTCGATCTTCTCGAACATCGGGAAGGTGACGCCGTAGGTGGTGGAGCAGAACGTGGCGATCTCGTCGCTGGTGCCCGGCTCCTGCTCGAGGAACTGGTTGCACGGGAAGCCGAGGACCGTGAACCCCCGATCGGCATAGGTCTTCTGGAGCCGTTCGAGCCCTTCGTACTGAGGGGTCAGACCGCACCGCGACGCGACGTTGACCACCAGTGCGACCTTGTCCTCGTGGTCGTGGAGGTCTGCCGCTCCGCCGCCGAGGGACTGCACTGCATGGTCGTAGACGGACATCGGTTGCACCTCGCGTTGGACGGTCATCGCGACGCCGGGCGGCGACGCCGCGTCGACGCTAACGCCCCACGCGGCCATCCCGGTTCCGACCGCGGCTCGGGCCGCGGCGAGCCCGCATCCCGGCCACCCGTCCGTCGACGACCTCGACCCCCTCGGCCGACAGCCGGGCCCGCTGGTCCTCCTCCTTGCCCGGGGCGAGCCGGCCGGATGCCGCCACCACCCGCCACCACGGGTAGCGACCACCGCTGACGGCGAGGAACCGGCCCACCGCCCGGGCGGCGCCGGGACGACCGGCCTCCGCTGCGACCTCGCCGTAGGTGACTACGTCACCCGGTTCCAGCGCCCGGAGCACGCGATCCACCGAGCGGGCGAAGCCGTCGTCGGTTCCTTCGGGGTCGTGGTCGGCCGAGGAGTTCACCGCCGGCCTGCCTACCATCTGAGCGTGCCTCCGCCCGCCTCTCGCAGTCCAGAAGCCGCAGGGTCCGGGTACGCAGAATCCTCCGGGGAGCCGGCGGTGGTGGAGGCGTTGTCGACGGCGGCCGGCTGGCCGTCGGCCACCGCGGCGCTGGCGGCAGTCGGTCCGGACGGTTCCGTGGCGGCGTGGGGACCGATGTCTCACCGGTTCGCCCTCGCTTCGGTGACCAAGCTCTTCGCCGCCTACGCGGCCCTCATCGCCGTCGAGGAAGAGACCCTCTACCTCGACGAGGACGCCGGGCCTCCGGGTTCGACGGTCCGCCACCTGCTGGCGCACGCGTCGGGCCTCGGACCCGACTCGGGGGTCCTCGCCCCGGCGGGGACCCGACGCATCTACTCGAACGCGGGCTTCGATGCTCTGGCCTCCCACCTCGCCGAACGGTCGGGCATGACCGCACCCGACTACGTGGCCGCCGCCGTGTTCGAGCCGTTGGGCCTCTCCGACACCAGCTTCACCAGCCCGTCGCTGGCTCACGGCTTGTCGTCCAGCGTCCGCGACGTGGCGCGCTTCGCGCGGGAACTGGTGCGACCGACCCTTCTGGCTCCGGAGACGCTCACCGCAGCCACCACCGTCCAGTTCCCCGGCCTGGCGGGCGTGCTGCCGGGGTTCGGGCCGATGACGCCCAACGACTGGGGCCTCGGGATCGAGCTCCGGTCGGCCAAGGAACCCCACTGGACCGGGCGAGCGAACTCCACCGCCACCTACGGCCACTTCGGCCGGGCCGGCACCTTCTTGTGGGTGGACCCGGAGCGCGACCTGGCGCTCGTGTGCCTCACCAACAAGGTCTTCGGCGACTGGGCCAAGACCGCCTGGCCGGAGGTGAGCGACGCCGTCATCGGGTCGCTGCCCGGCACCAGCCCCCGCGAGACCGGACCGGCCTGACCCGTCGGCGGTCAGAACTCGAGGATCACGGCCCCGTTGAGGCGATCGAGGTAGCTCGAGCCCCGCAGCACGTTGGCCAGACGCCGGTACGGATGGTGGCGGTGCACCGTGTGGAGCGGCTCGTTCGGCGGGAACGCGAGGAGCTCGCGCACGTCCCAGGCCATGCTGTACAGCCGTGAGCGGTCGAACTGCCGCGGGTGAGCGAACAGCTCCGGGTAGTCCTCCGCCATCCACCACGGGACGTCGGCGTAGTCCTCCACCTTGGTCTGGGCCTCGTACTCGGCCGGCACGTGGAGGTGCGGCAGGCTGATGAACCTCAGCAGGACGTCGAGGTCGAGATCGGGCGGGCCGGGACGGGCGAACTCGAAGTCCAGCACCGCGGTGACGTCCTGGCCGTCCCAGAGGACGTTCTCGAAGGTGATGTCGCCGTGGACCACCGTCACCGCGTCGAACGGATCCAGAGCACCGGCGAGGTTCTCGACCATCGCTATCGCGTCGCCCGTCACGCCGGCATCGACGTGGCGGAAGGTGCTGGCCTTCTCGAGGCCCTCGATCAGCTTGGCCACGGCCTGCGCCCCGGTGGGGGCGGGGATCAGGAGCTGGGGTACGTCGGTGAGGCCGTCGAGGCGGGGACACGCCGTCTGGTGGACGATGCGCAGCCGATCCGAGAGCTGGCGGACCGCCCGGCGACGCTGATCGGTGGACATCTGCGGCCAGGCCCGGCTGAGCGAGACCCCGGGCAACCGCTCCAGCAGCAGCCAGTCGCTCCCCATCTCACCGCCGTGCTGGATCACCGGTGGGTAGCCCACCTCGTGCGGCAGGACCTGGGACAGCACGGCCTCGCGGTAGAGGCGCATGCTGGCGTCGCGGTTGACCCGGACCACGTACTCGTTCGTGAGCCACACGTCGTTGGTGACGCTGTCCGCCCTCCTGAGCCCGTCCGGGTCCAGGCCGGCCTCAGCCAGCGCCCGCATGGCACGCGCGCGAGCCAACCCCGACGACATCGGGGCCGGAGCTGGGGCGGCGGGGCGCGGAGAGTTCACCGAGGAGCCCATCGGCAGGAGAACCGTCTATCTGAGGAGCTGGACGGTTCGGATCGTGCACTCGTGCGCGATCGCCCGCAGGTCATCGCGCGCACCGCGCGGTCGTGGCGACGGACCGCGCCGGTCAGAACTGGTCGGCGGTCAACGCGAAGAGGTCGGTCTTGCCCGCCGTCACCGGCGCCACCAGCCCCTTCACCTGCGGCAGCAAGTGCTCGGCGAAGAACCGCGCCGTGACCAGGTGCCCCTTGGCGGCATCGCCCACCTGGAGGGCCGCCAGGCCCTTCTGGGCCATGAGCCAGCCGGCGACCGTGGTGGCGAACAGCCGCTGGTACGGCGTCGCCGCCGACAGCGCCTGGACGGGATCGGACATCCCCTCGGACATGATCCAGCCGGTGGCCTCCTCGAGGGCGTCGACCGCGGCCGAGAGCTCCCGGTGGATGACGTCGACCGGCTCGCCGGCTGCCGCCAGATCGTCGATGGTGGCCTTCATGCGTGCGACCTGGTCCTGGTAGACGCCACCGCCACGCATGGGGAGCTTGCGGCCCACCAGGTCCATGGCCTGGATCCCGTTGGTCCCCTCGTAGATCTGGGTGATCTTCACGTCGCGGTAGTACTGGGCGACACCGGTCTCCTCGATGTAGCCCATGCCTCCGTGGACCTGGATCCCGATCGAGGTCACGGTCTCGGCGACGTCGGTGCAGTAGCTCTTGGTGAGCGGGATCAGGAGGTCGACCATCTCCGATGCCGCCGTGCGGGCGGCCTCGTCGGGCGCGTGACGGGCGTAGTCGATCTGCTCGGCGGCCTTGAAGGCGAGCACCCGCATCGACTCGGTGTAGGCGCGCATGGTCAGCAGCTGACGGCGGACGTCGGGGTGCTCGATGATGAACGACTTCTCGCCCCTCACGGCGTTGGGCGCGTATCCCTGCTTGCGTTCACGTGAGTACTCGACCGCACGCTGGTAGCTCCGCTGCGCCGCTCCCAGGCCCTGGACGCCGACGCCCAGCCGGGCGTTGTTCATCATCGTGAACATGTACCGCATGCCGGCGTTCTCCTCGCCCACGAGGTAGCCGATGGCTCCTTCCGAGTTGTCGCCGTAGGCGAGCACGCAGGTGGGGCTGGCCTTGATGCCCATCTTGTGCTCGACCGACACCACGTGGACGTCGTTGCGCTCGCCGAGGCTGCCGTCGTCGTTCACCAGGAACTTGGGGACGATGAACAGCGAGATGCCCTTGGTGCCGGCGGGGGCGTCGGGCGTGCGGGCCAGGACCAGGTGGACGATGTTGTCGGTGAAGTCGTGCTCACCGAAGCTGATGAAGATCTTCTGGCCGGTGATCCGGTAGCTGCCGTCGTCGTGGCGAACCGCCTTCGCCCGCAGCGCACCGACGTCGGACCCGGCGTCGGGCTCGGTGAGGTTCATGGTCCCGGTCCATTCGCCGGCCACCATCTTGAGCAGGTACTTCTCCTTCTGCTCCTCGTTGCCGTGGTGCAGGATGGCGTCGATGGCTCCCTGGGTGAGCAGCGGCGCCATCGCCAGGGCCATGTTGGCGCTGTTCAGCATCTCCTGCATCACGATCCCCACCAGCCAGGGGAACCCGCCGCCTCCGTAGGCCTCGTCGAAGGGCACGGAGTTCCAGCCCGCGGCCTGGAACGCGAGGTAGGCCTCCTTGTGGCCTTCGGGCATCACCACCGAGTCGCCCTCGACGTGGGTGCCCTGCTCGTCACCGATCCCGTTGGTGGGAGACCAGACCTCGCTCATCAGGCGACCGAACTCGTCGAGCACCCCGTCGACCGAGCCACGATCGATCGCCTCGTAGGCCTCGAGCCCGGTGAGGGCGTCCATCGGCGTGACGTGGTCGAGGACGAAGGCGAAGTCGCTCAGTGGTGCGATGTATTCGGACATGGGGTCAAAGGTAGGCGTCGAACCCCCGACCGACCCACCTCCTGACGGGGCGTCAGGAGCCGGATCGCCCTCGCGGCCCGCCTGCCGGGGGTCGACGCGACGGTGGCCGTTACCCTGACGAGATGGCCCGACGGATCCTGGTGGTCGAAGACGAGGCGCCCATCGCCGACGCTCTCGACGCGCGCCTGCGAAGCGAGGGCTACGAGGTCCAGCTGGCCGCCGATGGCCACGCCGGCGTGGCCCACGCCCAGCGATGGCAGCCCGATCTGGTGATCCTCGACCTGATGCTCCCCGGGCTCGACGGCCTGGAGGTGTGCCGGCAGATCCAGCGGGAACGTCACGTCCCGGTGCTGATGCTCACCGCCCGCGACGACGAGACCGACCTGGTCATCGGGTTGGCAGTGGGGGCCGACGACTACCTCACCAAGCCGTTCTCCATGCGGGAGCTGGTGGCCCGGGTGCAGGCGCTCTTCCGCAGGATCGATGCCCTCGCCGGGGTGGGCACCGCCCGCACCCTCCAGCTCGACGACGGCATCGAGGTCGACGTCGACGGTCGCCGAGTGCGCCAGCACGGCGACGTCGTGCACCTCACGCCCACCGAGTTCGATCTCCTCGTGTGCCTGGCCGAGCGCCCCGGCCGCGTCCTGACCCGGGAGCGGCTGCTGGCCGACGTCTGGGGCTACCGCGATGGATCGGGCGCACGCACGGTCGACTCCCACGTGCGTGCGCTGCGCCGCAAGCTCGGCGACGACGTGGTCCGAACGGTGCACGGCGTCGGCTACGGCCTGGGCGAACCTGGCGAAGCCGAGCCATCTGTCGATGCCCCCGACGACGGAACCGGCCTGGCTCACGACCCCACCCACGGCATCGGCGACGGCGGCGGCGGACCGGCCGCCGTCACCGAGGTGGACGAAAACGCCGACGTCGCACGCGCCGACCGACCCGTCCACGGCTGAGGTCAGTGGTCAACCCGCTCAACCGACTCCGATCGATCAAGGTCAAGTTGTCGATCGTGATCGTCGCAGCCGTCGCCGTGACCCTCGCGGTCAACGAGATCGGGCTCATCTTCAACTTCCGGTCCCAGTTCCGGGCCGGAGTCGCCGCCGTCATCGCGCTGGGCATGGTCCAGGTCCTGAGCCGGGGAATGACGTCTCCGCTGCGGTCCATGGAACGGGCGGCGACCTCCATGGCAGCGGGCAACGTCGCCGAGCGGATCGAGGTCTCCTCGGCCGACGAGGTCGGCCGGCTCGCCGAGGCGTTCAACCACATGGCCCACGAGCTCGCCGAGGTGGATCGACAGCGCCGGGAGCTGGTGGCCAACGTCTCCCACGAGCTGCGCACGCCCATCTCGGCGCTTCGGGCCACGTTGGAGAACGTGGTCGACGGGGTGGTCGCGCCCGAACCACCGCTCCTGCGCACGATGCTCGCCCAGACCGAGAGGCTCCAGCGGCTGGTCACCCAGCTACTGGACCTGAGCCGGCTCGAATCGGGTGAGGTCCCCCTCCACCGCCTTGACTTCCCGGTGGCGGAACTGCTGGAGGCCGTGGCCGACGAATCGGCGCTCAGCTTCCCGGCGGTGTCGTTCACCGTCGACGTGGACCCACCCGACCTGGACCTGGACGGCGACCCGGAACGCCTCCACCAGGTGTTCGCCAACCTCTGCGACAACGCCGCGAGGTTCACGCCCGACGACGGGGAGGTCAGGCTGCGGGCGAGCGCCGCCGGCTCACGGGTGAGGATCGAGGTCCTCGATGACGGTCCCGGGATCCCACCCGAGGCGCTGACCAGGGTCTTCGAGCGCTTCTACCGGACCGACGAGGCTCGCAGCACCGACGAGGGCGGCAGCGGCCTCGGCCTGGCCATCGCCCGGTGGGTCGTCGATCTCCACGGCGGCACCATCGAGGCCGAGACCCGGGATCCCCACGGCTGCCGCATGGTGGTCGACCTGCCCTGGCAGTCGCGGCAGTAGGCCCTTCGTCCACTCGGCCACGGGCACGCCACTAGACGATGACGATGTCGTCGAGACCTGCTTCGGGCTCCGGGAAGCGTGGGTCCATCTCCTCGAGCGTGGCCACCAGGATCTGGAGCACCGCCCAGTTCCGGTACTTCTTGTCGTTGGCCGGCACCACGTACCACGGCGACGCAGCGGTGGACGTCTCACCCAGGGCGTCGGAATAGGCCTCCTGGTAGTGGTCCCACTTCTTGCGGACCTCGAGGTCGCCGGTGGAGAACTTCCAGCGCTTGTCCGGTTCCTCCAGGCGGTCGCGGAACCGGTCGGCCTGCTCGTCGGCGGAGATGTGCAGGAACACCTTGACGATGCTGGTGCCGCCGTCGACCAGGGTCTGCTCGAAACCCCGGATCGACTCGTAGCGCGGCCTCCAGACCGTCTCGGGTACGAGCTCGTCGACCCGCACGACCAGCACGTCCTCGTAGTGGCTCCGGTTGAAGACCGCTATCTCTCCCGCCCGCGGCGTGTGGTGGTGCACTCGCCAGAGGAAGTCGTGCTCCAGCTCCTCCTCGGTAGGCGCCTTGAAGGCGTGGACCGACACCCCCTGCGGGTTGATCCCGGTGAACACCTTGCGGATCGTTCCGTCCTTGCCCCCGGCGTCCAGCGCCTGGAGCACCAGCAGCAACGAGCGTCGCCGCTCCGCCCACAGGCGGCTCTGGAGATCGGCCAGCCGCTCGACCAGCTCCTCGGAGGCATCCTCGAGCCGCGACTTCTTCTTGGGTGCTCCATCGTCGGCGTCCGGGTCGATGGCATCGAGATCGGGCCGCTCGCGTGGCTGGACCCGCCAGAGTGATCGGAGGTCGTCCATGGCGTCCACGGTAGGAGACGCCCGGCCACCTCGCCGGGGGTCTGAGCTACTGACCCGACGTGAGCCGCTGGAGCCCGGTTATCGCGTCGAGTGCATCGTCCATCTGCAGGTTCCGGGTGAGGAGCGCGTCGGCCGCCATCTCCTCGGCCGAGGCGGAGTCGACGGTCAGGGCGCCGTCGTCGCCAAGGTGAGCGATGGAGCCGGTGGGGAGCGGAACGAGACCCGAGGAATGTTCCAGGTGGGCGGTGCCGGCCACCACGCTCACGAAGGTCGACCCGTCGGCCTCGACCACGGCCAGGACCCTCGTCGTCCCCGGGACCACGAGGGTGCCCTGGGTCAACGACACGCGTGCCGGTGGCACGGCGTTGGCCCGGAAGATCCAGCACCAGCCCGAATCGAGGGTGAGCGAGTCGTCGGATGCCGACCGGACGATCTCGGGTCTGACTCGCTCCGAGACCCTGATGGTCCCGCGGTGGTCGACGAGCTCACCGGCATCGCTCAGCTCCACCAGCTCCTCCTCAGGACGCTGGGCCGCGGGCAGCGGAGCGCCTCCACCGAACAGAGACCGGCTCGCCACCGCACGACTCGGGCGGCGGCCGACCGGCCCGTCGACCAGCTTCGAGGTCTCTGACTCGGGGCCGGTCTGGTCACCATCGCCGTGTGCCGGGCTCGACGGTTCCAGCGCCGTCGGCGTCAGCGGTTCGGCCTCGGGCGCCACCGGTTGGGCCACGTCGAAGATGTCGATGGGTGGCCGCAACCTGCCCTTCGCCACGACGGACCGATCGGTCGGGTCCTCTCCCGAGGGGTCGTCCAGCAGATCCCGAGCAGAGACCACATCGACGTGCGGGTCAGCAGGCAGGTCGACGGGCTGGCCGGAGGACGATGCAGGCGGCGTCAGATCGAAGAGCGCCGTACCTCCATCACCGCCGGCGGGGGCGGGACCGACCAGCTCCGCGGGGACCACTCGCTCCTCCGACGCGAGCTCGGGCGACATGCCGGCCGCCCCTATCTCGATCGGGGCGTGCCACAGCTCGCTCGGTCGCTCACGGTTGGGAGCCGGCCTCGGAGCCCGCCTCGACCCGGGGGTCGACGCATCGGTGAGGTCGATCATCGCCTGGTCGAGGGGCGTCGCCTGGGCGGGCGCCGGCGATTCGTCCACCCCCTCGGCCCGGCTGGCAGAGGCGGTGAGGTCGTCGGCGTCTGAGGTCGGCCCGGTCACCGCGCCCACCTCCGAACCAGGGCCCGACGCGTCGTCGCGCATGCTCTCCAGCTCCCCCAGCCACTCGTCCTTGTTCCGACGGCCGAAGACGGCCACCGGCACCCCGACCAGGGTCAGGAGGATCGGCAGTGAACGGGGTCCCACAGGACGACTCATCGGCAGCCGAGGGCCGGATCTGAGAAGTTGACGAGGAACAGATCCGGGTCGGACCGACCCTGGCTACCCTGCACCCCGATGCCCGAACTGCCCGAGGTCGAGACCGTGCGACGCGGACTGGCTCCCCTGGTCAGCGGTCGCCAGATAGTCGACGCGGGCGGACATCCTTCGGCGAAGTTCGCCGCAGCGTCGGAGGCGGTGGGGATGACGGTGCTCGACGTCGACCGGCGCGGCAAGTACCTGGTGCTGCCGCTCGACGATGGCCGCAACCTCGTAATCCACCTCGGCATGACCGGCCAGCTGCGGGTCGACAGACCGATCCGCTCCTCGACGGGCGCCAGCCGAACGGGATCTCAACCCGAAGGCGACCCCTACGACCGGGCCTGGTGGCAGCTGGACGACGGCGGCCGCCTGGCCCTTCGTGACGTCCGGCGGTTCGGGCGCGTGGCCGTGTTGCCGGCCGACGGGTCCGGCGACTCCGCGCTGCCGACCTTCGCCGCGCTGGGCCCCGAACCGTTCGACCCCGAGTTCACGCCCGCATCGCTGCACGCCGCCCTGAAGCGCAGCACCGCTCGGATCAAGACCCAGCTCCTGAGCCAGCGACCGGTCGCCGGCGTCGGCAACATCTACGCCGACGAGGCGCTCTGGCGGGCCAGGGTGCACCCGGGAGCCCGTTCCCTGAGCCGCCCCGCGGCCAGCCGGCTCCACGCCGCCATCGTCGAGGTGCTCACCGCCGGGATAGCCAACGGCGGCACCACCCTCCGCGACTACCGCACGGTGGAGGGCGGCACCGGCGACAACCAGAACCACCTCGAGTGCTACGGGCGAGCCGGCGAACCGTGCCTGAGATGCGGCACCACGCTGCGTCGTTCGGTCGTCGACGCTCGCGGCACCACCCACTGCCCGTCCTGCCAGCGCCGTTGATCGCTCACCTGCCCACGATGAGACCCGTGGAGCATCGTCGTTGAAGTACCGTCGCCCCTCATGACCGACCACGACGCCGACGCCCCCACCACACCCGCCGACCTGTTCTCCGTCCGAGGCAAGACCGTCATGATCACCGGCGGGACCAGCGGGATCGGCCGCATGATCGCCGGCGGGTTCGTGGCTGCGGGCGCAGAGGTGATCGTGGCCTCGCGCAAGGCCGACGCTTGTGAGGAAACGGTCTCCGACCTCTCGCGGTTCGGACAGATCTCGGCCATCCCGGCCGACCTCTCCAGCGAAGACGGAGCCAAAGCGCTCGCCGACGCGGTGGCCGCCGATCACGACCGGGTTCACGTCCTGATCAACAACGCCGGCGCCACCTGGGGTGCGCCGTTGGTCGAGCACGACGCCGCCTCGTGGGACCGGGTCCTGAACCTCAACGTCCAGGGCGTGTTCCACACCACCAAGTTCTTCCTACCGATGCTCGAGGCGGCATCCGACCCCGAGGATCCCGCACGCATCATCAACATCGGCTCGATCGACGGCCTGCGCTCGCCCATCCTCGAGACGTACTCGTACTCGGCTTCCAAGGCCGCCGTGCACCACCTCACCCGCCACCTGGCCAAGAACCTCGCGCCGCGCATCACGGTCAACGCCGTTTCGCCCGGCCCGTTCCAGTCCAAGATGATGCGGGCGACGCTGGCCGCCGCCGGAGACGCGATCGCCAACGCCACCCCGATGAAGCGGATCGGACGCGACGACGACATGGCGGGCACAGCCATCTTCCTGGCTTCCCGGGCCGGCTCCTACCTGACCGGGGCCGTGATCCCGGTCGATGGCGGGATGTTCACCACTGCCTGATGTCCCTGGGCTCGCACGCTCGCGGCTGAGCCCTTCCACCGCCCCCGACCCGGAGCAGAGACATGTCAGACGACGACGACGCCACCCGGGCGTGGAAGCCCGACGAGGACACCGGAGCCTGGGCACCGGCCGACGACGCAACCCGAGCCTGGGCCCCCGTACCTGAGCCAGACGACCCCGGTGGGCGGGTCGACCCGACTCCCACCCCGCCCGCCGGCTACTACGTCCCCGCGCCCGACCCCGCCTCGGCTCCGGGCCCCGACTACCACGACGACCGGTACGACCAGCGATACGAAGAGCCCCGCCGTTCGGGCAACGGACCGATCATCGCCCTCATCGTGCTGCTCGCGATGATCGCTGTGGTGGCCTTCGCCCTGTTCCTCATCAGCCAGGACGACGACGACGATCCGGCTCCGACCACCACCACCGAGGCCACCACGACCACGGCCGAGGAGACCACCACCACGTCTGAGGCCACCACCACGACGGCCGAAGAGACCACCACCACGGAGTCGACCACCACCACCGAGGCCACCACGACCACGGCCGAAGAGACCACCACCACGTCTGAGGCCACCACCACGACGGCCGAAGAGACCACCACCACCGCGGCCACCACCACCACTGCCGGGGTCGACGCCCTGGAGGAGTGATGGCAGGCCGGTGCCGGCCCGGTTCCGGTCCGGTGGATCTGACCTACCTGGGACCCCTGGTCGGCCTGAGGCCGGCTCAGAGGACCGCTCAGGCCTGAGGTGCCAGCTCCTGTTCGCCGAGGGCGAACGACTCGTACTCGTCGCTGGTGTCGGTGAGGTCCTCGAACTGGATCACGCCGAGCTCACCGAACTTCTGACGGAGCCAGCCGTCGCCGGCGTCGAGCAGACCGAGCTTCTTGCAGTTCGGCACGATCTTGGAGAACAGCATCTGCTGGAAGATCTGGCGGCCCGGGTCGTTCAGTGCGAACTGCACCGCACCCTTCACGTCGACGTCGAGCCGGTGCAGGACCTCCTGCATCATCAGCCGGTCGCGCATGCGGACCGCGGCTTCGAAGGCGAACTCCTGGCGCTCGCGGACCTCGGCCAGGGTCAGCTCCTCGTAGTACTCCTTCAGCGTGAGGACGCCGAAGGCCACGTGGCGGGCCTCGTCGCTCATGACGTAGCGGAGGAGCTGCTTGAGCAGCGGCTCGGGCGTGGTCATGTGCATGAACCCGAAGGCGGCGAGGGCCAGACCCTCGACCATGATCTGCATGCCGAGGTAGGTGATGTCCCAGCGGGAATCCTCGATGATGTCGTCGAGCAGCAGACCGAGGTGCGCGTTGAGCGGGTAGTGACCGTTCAACTTGGTGTCGAGGTACCGGGCGAACACCTCTACGTGGCGAGCCTCGTCCATCACCTGGGTGGCCGCGTAGTACTTGGCGTCGATCCACGGGACCGTCTCGACGATCTTGGCGGTGCAGATCAGCGCGCCCTGCTCACCGTGCATGAACTGGCTGAGCATCCAGTTGTTGGACTCGAGGGCCAGTTCGTCGAACTGGGCGTCGGACCACTTCTCGAACGGGGTGCCGCGGGTGTTCTCCTTGCGCATCTCGGGGGTGACGCCGAACTGGGCCCGCTGGAGCTCGACCAGGTCCATGGGGTCGACCGCCGTCTCCCAGGGGAGGTCGGTCTCGCCGTTCCACTGCGAGACCTTGGCCTTCTCGTACAGCTTGTTGAGGGCGGGCCGGCGTCCCTTCTCGTAGTCCCACGTGAAGATGGCGTCGGCGTGGTCCTTGACAGCCCGGATGTTCGCGTCGCCGTCCTCGGCCGCGATGGCCATGATCGCTTCCATCGCGTCGACGTCGTTGACGTCAGCGCGTCCGATCAGCTCTTCGGTGGTCGACATGTTCCCCTGGTCCCTTCGTTCGGCTCGATGCTCCCCCACGAGCATCAATAACGAACGTTATCGGGCGCGACCGCAGATGGTCCATGGGCTATTCGTCACATCGAGTGAC